>JBKPNB010000017.1:0-4954 GCA_046732395.1 Actinomycetota bacterium
CTCGGCGAGGGCCCGGAGCGCGAGCCGGCGCAGCCCGGGCTCGAAGCGCTCGAGCGCCGATGCCGCGATCCGCGCCGAGCCCGCCGGCGAGCCGGCCGCCTCGAGCTCGGTCAGCACCAGCCGGTCGAGGAGCTCCGCCTCCTCGACGAGCTCGGCATGGGTCTCGGCGATGTTCGCCTCGGCCGCCCCGAGCTCGGCTAGCCGGGGCATCACCTCGGCTCGGATCCGGTTGCGCGCGAAGGCGGGATCGAGGTTCGAGGCATCGTCCTCGAACGGGAGGCCGGCGGCGATCGCCAGCGCGCGGGCGTCGGCACGGGAGAGGGTGAGGAGCGGGCGGACGAGCCGCCCGCGCCGCTCGGGCATCCCGCGCAGGGCGCGCGCGCCGGGCGAGGCGGCGAGCCGGTAGACCACCGTCTCGGCGAGATCGGTGCGGGTGTGGCCGGTCGCGGTCACCGTCGCCCCGGTGCGCGAGCGAAGCCGCTCGGCGGCCTCGTACCGGACCTGGCGCGCGGCGCCCTGGAGGTTCCCCTCGAGGCGCCCCGGGCGCTCGACGTGGAGGTCGATCCGCAGCCGACCGCAGAGCTCGCGGCAGGCGCGCTCGTCGCGATCGGACTCGCGGCGGAGGCCGTAGTTGACGTGGAGGGCGTGGACGTTGGCAGGTTCGAGGAGACGCGCGAGCCCCGCCGCCGCGCACGCCGAGTCCGGCCCGCCGGAGGTCATCACCACCGCCGAGGAGCCGGGATCGACGAGGCCGCTCGCGCGGACGACATCGGCGAGCGCGTCGAGCGCCTCCTCCTTGGCGGCGGCCATCGGCGCCGATGTTACGTTGCCCGTCGTACGGCTCTTCCGCCCGCGGCGGGTCTCAGACGCCGTCGTCGCCGTCGTCCTCCTCGGCGGGCCGGGCGCGGGCGACGAACAGCTCGACCGGGGCCGGGAAGCCGGGGAGCTCGACCTCGCCGATCGGATCGAACTCGAGGTAGCCGGAGGGACCGATCGCGTCGGCCACCGCGGCCGTGACCAGGACCTCGCCGCCCAGCGCGCGGTTGACGATCCGGTGGGCCAGGTTCACGTCGCCGCCGAAGTAGTCGCCGTCGCGGTAGACGGCGCGCCCCCAGTGCAGGCCGACCCGCGGCCGGGGGCGCTCGGCGAACAGGGTCAGGAAGCCGATCGCCCACTCGGTGAGCGTGATCGGATCGGGGGAGACGATCATCACCTCGTCGCCGATCGTCTTCACGATCACCGCCTCCGCCGGCAGCGTCGCCTCGACCGTCTCGACGAACCGCTCGACGAGGTCGAGCGCCTCCTCGTCGCCCTCCTCCTCGGTGAACCGCGTGAATCCGGTGAGGTCGACGAAGCAGAACGCCATCTGGATCCGCCCGAGCTGGCGGGCGCCGCCGAGCTCGGCCTCCATGTGGCCGATCACGTCCTGCTCGATGTAGAAGCGCAGATAGCGGTTGTGGATGTACTCCATCAGCGGCGAGGTGAGCGGCAAAAGGCCGCGCGCCAGCCCCTCCATCTGCTCGGCCATCTCGAGCGCGGGGACGCCGTCGCGGATCAGCGGCTCGTGGACGTAGATGTGAAAGAGCCGGACCTCGGCCTCGGCGATCTTGCGGATCGACTGGGCGTAGACCCGGACCAGCTGGAGGAGGGCGACGAGCGGAAAGCCGGAGTCGAGCACGCTCGCCATGTCCTCGACCGCGGCCGCGTCCTGGTCGGTGAGGCGGCGCTCGAGCGCCGTCGGCGTTCCGAGCAGGGCCATCAGCCGCTCGATCAGCGCCTCCTCGAGGCCGGTCCGGGCGGCGACCTCGCGGGGGGTGTGGGTGCGGCCGGGCTCGGGGAGCAGGTCCTCGACGTAGCCGAAGGCGAGCCGGCCCTCGCCGACGGCGTGGCGGAGCTCGTCGAGCGAATGGCCGCGCTCGCGAAGGCGGGCGACGACCCGGGCCTGGGCTGCGGCGGAGCGGGTCCAGCGGCCATCGCGGAGCGGGATCACCCGCGAGGCGACCCAGCGCTGGAGGGTGGAGGGCGAGACCCCGGCGAGCTCGGCGGCGTCAGTGAGGGAGATCGTCGCTTCGGGCACCGAGCGATCCTGAACGATCTTTTCCCTGGACCCCTACAAAGAGCGACGGGGTCGCGCCGCCCCGTCGCTCGGCGGGCTTTCGGCCCGCACCGTCGGCCTGTGGCGCTCGCTGAGCGCCTCGCAGACCATGACCCGGGACCCCAGTCGCCAGGGGGCCGCGGACGCTCGGTCCACTCCGGCCTCTGTCAGCTTCATCGAGGAGCCTACGCCCGCGGCGCCCCCCCGTCAAGCATCGATCGCGAGGCGCGGGAAGCGCTCGCCGACGAGCCGCCGGTAGGGCTCGACGAGGAGCTTCATCGCCGGGACGTAGAGCAGCGCCGCCCGGGCGTCGCCCTCGGCGCGGACCCGGCCGCGGGCGATCCCGATCGCCAGGCTCTCCCTGCCCTGGAGGTAGCGGTTCGCCGTCGTCGAGTCCATCCACAGCCGCAGTCGCGGCTCCCAGTCGACGTCGTCGTCGAAGCGCCAGCGGATGCTGTGAGCGCCCTCCTCGGCCGGAGCCATGTTGAGAACGACGCCGCGATCGGGGAACTCGAACCGCATCCGGGGCCCGGCCGCGCGGATCAGCGTCCCCGCCCGCTCGTCGACATCGATCTCCTCGAGCAGGGCCTCGAGCACCTCGCGGAGTTCCCGCGCCGAGCGGAACCGCGGCGAGTCCGCGGTCTCGCGCCCGCGACCCTTTGCCGCGCTCGGTCCCCGCCTCGCAACCGTCGCCTCCATCTCGTACCTCTCGGGCACACTAATCACCGAGCGTCGACTCAGTCGCGTATAGACGGAGTAAGTCGACGCTCGATGAATCAGAGGAACGCCGACCCCCGCTTCACCAGGTTCTCGTAGACCTTCTCCTGGATCGTCTCGCGGACCTGCTCGGAGAGGTCGAGGACGAGGCGGCGGTCCTCGGCGGCCTCGGGCGGCTGGCCACCGAGGTCGATCGGCTCGCAGAACTCGATCCGCCAGCGCGACGGGAGCGGCAGCAGGCCGAGGGCCCCGAGCCAGGGGAACGTCGGGGTGAGCGGGAAGAAGGGGGCCCCGGTGGCGCGGGCCAGGAGCTCGCTCTCGCCGAGCTTCGGGTAGATCTCCTCGGCGCCGACGACGGCGACCGGAACGATCGGCGAGGCGGTCCGCAGCGCGACCTCGACGAACCCGCCGCGACCGAATCGCTGCACCCGGTAGCGCTCGGAGAACGGCTTGCCGGTCCCCTTCACGCCCTCGGGGAAGACCATCACCGGGTGCTCCTGCTCGAGCAGGCGGGCGGCGTCATGCGGGCTGGCGGGGACGCCGCCGACGCGCCGCATGAAGATCGAGAGGAACGGGAGCGTGAACGCCCAATCGAGGACGAGGAACCGCGGCCACCGCGGCAGCGGGTGCTCCTTCATCAGCCCCACCACCATCATCGCCGCGTCGAACGGGAACACCGACCCGGAGTGGTTGGCGACCAGCAGCGCCCGGCCGTGGGCGGGGACGTTGCGCGCCCCGTCGGTCTCGACCCGCCACCAGATCCGGTACAGCAGCTCGGCGAACGGATAGGCCGCCTCGGCGAATTCCTCGTCGAAGCCCCACTCGTCCTCGTGGTATTCGCCGCGGAGCCGGTGGACGATCGTCTCCACCGCCTCCCCGAGCCGCCCCGGCAGTGCGGCACCGGCCCGCTCCGCGGCGCTGGCGGGGGCGAGGCCATCCTCGATCCCGACCCGGACCCGGCGCAGGAAGTCGGCGAGCGCCTCGGCCGCGGCGAGGTCGACGGGCGCACTCATCGCCTAATCCCCACCGCCCGACCGGCGAGGCTGCCGGCGTCCAGCCTCGGCCCGATCCGCCGGCCCTCGGTCCGCCGCGCGAACTCGCGCAGCGCGCCGAGCGCGTCACGGGCCGGCCCGAACCCCAGCTCCTCGCGGAGGCGGCGATTGTCGAGTCCGCGCCCGAAGCGCAGGAACCGGACGCCGTCGCCGTAGAGCGCGCCGGCGCCGAGCCGGCGCCCGAGCCGTCCGAGCGCCGGACCGAACAGCGGATGCGGGATCGCGACCGTCGGCCGGCGCGCGAGCCGGAGCGCCTTCGTCAGCGACACGGCCCCGTTCGGCGCCACGTTGACGGGGCCACGGACCCGGGTGCGGACGGCCGCCTCCAGCGCCCCGTGGGCGTCGTCGGCGTCGATCAGCTGGAGCCGGGGGTCGAACCCGAGCTGGACCGGGACCACCGGCAGCGTCAGGTAGCGCGCGAGCGGCGTATCGAGGTCGGCCCCGATCTCGGGCTGGTAGCGGAGCATGCAGCAGGCGACCTCGGGCCGGCGGCGGGCGAAGTTCTCGAAATAGGCCTCGAGCTCGGAGGCGTCGCGCTGGAACCGAGTGCGGAGCGGCATCCTCCTCGCCATCTCCTCGGTGAAGAACGACGGCGCCGCTCCCTCGCAGCCGTAGATCGCCGCCGACCCCCGGACCACGATCCGCTCGAGCGTCGCCATGCGCTCGCAGGCGGCGAGGAGCTGGAGCGTCCCGATCACATTGATGTCGTGGAGCGCCCGCGCCGGCTTCCCCGGCTCCGGGTACCAGACGATCCCGCAGTGGACGACCGTGTCGGGCTCGAGCGCGGGCAGCAGCCGGGCCAGCACCGGACTGCGGGGATCGGCCTCGATGAACTCGGTGCGCTCGAGCTCGGCCGCGGGCGGCGCGGAGTCGATCCCGGCCACATGCTCGATCGTGAGATCGCGCTCGAGCCGCCGGGCGAGCTCGGCGCCCCACCGGGTCGAGACGCCGGTGATCGCTACGCGGCGGACCGCGGCCACGGTTAACCCTGAGGCTTACCTTTAGATTCGTCCCGAAGCAGGTCCTCGATCGAGATCAGCCGGCGCTCGATGGCTTCGAGCCGCCGGGCGAGCTCGCCGCGCGCCTCGAC
>JBKPNB010000018.1:0-3487 GCA_046732395.1 Actinomycetota bacterium
CGCCGCGACGATCGCCAGCCCGAGGCCGGAGCCGCCGTCGGTGGACCCCGACGGCGCACCATCGCGCCAGAAGCGCTCGAACACCTGCGCCTCGGCACCGGCCGGAAGGCCGGGACCGTGGTCGCGGACCCGCATCCTCACCTCCCGATCCGAGGCCTCGACCGCGACCTCGATCGGCGCCTCCGGCGGGGTGTGCGCGATCGCGTTCGCGAGCAGGTTCGCCGCCACCTGGCGGAGCTGGTCGGGGTCGCCGAGCACCTCCGCGCCCGCGCCGGCGATGAGGTCGATCGCGCGCGCCGGCGCCGCGGCCCGGGCGTCTTCGGCGGCGTCAGCGGCGATCGCCGCCAGGTCGACCGGCTCGCGCACCGGCTCGCGGACCTGGTCGAGGCGGGCGAGCAGCAGCAGGTCGTCGACCAGGCCGCCCATCCGCGCCGCCTCGTCCTCGATCCGCCGCATCGCCGTCTCGAGCTCCGCCGGATCGTCCGCGGCCCCGAGGCGGAACAGCTCCGCGTAGCCGCGGATCGAGCTGAGCGGCGTCCGCAGCTCGTGCGAGGCGTCGGCGAGGAACTGCCGCAGCCGCTCCTCGCTCGCCTCCCGCCTGGCGAAGGCGTCCTGGATCTGCTCGAGCATCCTGTTGAACGACACCCCCAGGCGGCCGACCTCGGTCCGCTCGTCGGTCGAGGTGACGCGGCGCGACAGATCCCCGGCCGCGATCGCGTTGGCGGTCTCGGTCATCCGGCCCAGCGGGCGCAACCCGACCCTGATCACCCACCAAGCGAGCGCGGCGAGCGCCGCCAGCACGGCCGCGGTCACGATCCCCCCGATCAGCCGGAGCTGGGAGAGGGTCTGGTCGACGTCGGCGAGCGGGACGGCGGCGACCACTGTGCGGTCGCTGCCGGCCGGGTGGACCGCCGCCACCCGGAAGCCCGACGACCCCGCGGTGGCGCCGGCGGTGAAGATCTCCAGAGCCGTCGGCGACGGCGACAGCGGCGGGTGCGCCGAGAGCTCCGGCCGCGGCACGCCGCTCTGCCCATAGGAGAAGGGACGCGCCCTGATCGTCCGCCCGGACGGGGCGAGCAGCGCCCCGTAGGTCCCGGAGGGAATGAGCGGCGAAGGGGGTGGCCTTCCCCGCGGCGGCAGTTGGGGCAGTCCCCGACCCGAGGGGACGAGAAACCGCCGCGGCGGCTGCGGCCCCTTCGGCTCGGGGCCGGGATGCAGGGGGCCGGCCCCGAGGACGTCGCTGACCGGATCGAGCGCGGCGACGACCTGCTGGTCGACGCGCTCGGTGAGGTAGGAGCGGAGCTCGAGGTAGGAAACGACGTCGACGATGAGAAGTCCGACCGCCGCCAGCCCGAGCAGGCCCAGCATCAACCGGGCCCGGAGCGAGGTCATCGCCGCGGGGCGCGCAGCGAGTACCCGACGCCGCGGATGGTGTGGATGAGCGGCGGCGCATCGCGGTCGACCTTCTTGCGCAGGTAGCTGATGTAGGTCTCGAGCACCCGCCCGTCGCCGCCGAAGTCGTACTGCCAGACGTGGTCGAGGATCTGATCCCGGGTGAGCGCGCGGCGCGGGTTCAGCATCAGGTAGCGGAGGAGCCGGAACTCGGTGTCGGTGAGCTCGATCGGCCGCCCGCCGCGGTGGACCTCGCGCGTCTCCTCGTCGAGCTCGAGGTCCTCGAAGGTGAGCCGGCTATCGCGCTCGCCGACGCCGACCCGCCGGAGGATCGTCCGCAGGCGGGCGATCAGCTCCTCGATGCTGAACGGCTTCGTCACGTAGTCATCGCCGCCGAGGCTCAGGCCGCGGACCTTGTCCTCGGTCGTGTCGCGGGCGGTGAGGAAGACGATCGGCGCGTCGGCGCCGCGGCCCCGCAGCCGGCGGGCGACCTCGAAGCCGTCGATGTCGCCGAGCATGACGTCGAGGATCAGCGCCTGGGGGCGGAAGCTCTCGAACGCGTCGAGCGCCTCGCGCCCGCCGCCTGCCATCTGGACCTCGAAGCCGGCGTAGCGGAGCGCCATCGAGACGAGCTCGGCGATGTTGAGCTCGTCGTCGACGACGAGCACCCGAACCGGGGATTCGGCCATGCGGCGATGATGCTGGAGAAACCTGGGAATTGCCTGAGAGCCGCTCTGGCCCAGGCGGCTAGGAGACCGAGATCCGCGTCAGCGCCTCGAGCTCGGCGAGGCGGGCCTCGACCTCGTCGGGAGAGAGTCGCAGGACCCGCTCGGTGCCGAAGTCCTCGACGTTGAACGAGGCGAGGACCGTGCCGTAGGCCATCGCGCGGCGGAGGGTGGGGAGGTCGGCGTCGGCGCCGGCGCCCTCGCGGTCGAGGTAGCCGAGAAAGCCGCCGGCGAAGCTGTCCCCGGCGCCGGTCGGGTCGCGGACGTCCTCGAGCAGCAGGCCCGGGAGGGCGAAGAAGCCGCCCTCGGTGAAGAGCGCGGCGCCGTACTCGCCGCGTTTGGCGACGACGATCCGAGGGCCGATGCCCATCACCGCCCGGGCGGCGCGGGCCAGGTTGGCCTCGCCGGTCAGCTCGCGGATCTCGGCGTCGTTGAGCATCAGGCAGTCGACCTCGGCGATCGCCGCCACCAGCGACTCGCGGGCGGTGGCGATCCACAGGTTCATCGAGTCGAGCGCCGCGAGGCTGGTTCCGTCGCAGGCGGCCCGCACCCGCCGCTGGAGCTCGGGCTGGATGTTGCCGAGGAACAGGGTGTCGGCGGAGCGGGAGGCGTCGGAGAGCTTCGGCTCGAATTCGCCGAAGACGTTGAGCTGGGTGTCGTCGGTGTGGGCGACGTTGAGGTCGTGCTCGTAGTGGCCGGCCCAGAAGAACGTCTCGCCGTCCGGCACCCGCTCGACGTCGGCGACGTCGACGCCGCGCTCGCGGAGCAGGTCGAGGTGCTCCTCGCCGAAGTCGTCGCCGACGGGGCCGACGACGTGGACCTCGCTGAAGATCGTCGCCGCGAGCGCGAAGTGGACGGCCGAGCCGCCCAGCATCCGCTCGCGCTCGCCGAACGGCGTGCGGACGGAGTCGAACGCGATCGAGCCGACGACGGTCAGCGACACGGCGCGGCATGCTAGAGCGCGCCCGAGCCCTGAGGCCCCGCTCTGAGAGACTGCCCCACCCGTGAAGGCGATCCAGATCGAGGAATTCGGCGGCCCCGATGTCCTGCGGCTGATCGAGCTTCCCGACCCCGAGCCGGGCGAGGGCGAGGTGATGGTCGACGTCGTCCGGGCCGGGGTCAATTTCGCGGACACCCACACGATCCGCGACGACTACCTGGCGCGCCAGTCGCTGCCGTTGATCCCGGGCGGGGAGATCGCCGGGCGGACGGCCGACGGTCGGCGGGTCGCCGCGATGCTGGTAAACGGGGGCTATGCGGAGCGGGTCGCGGTCCCCGAGGCGGCGCTCGTGCCGATCCCGGATGGGGTCTCCGACGATCAGGCGGCCGCGCTCCTCCTCCAGGGGCTGACGGCACGGAGCCTGCTCCGG
>JBKPNB010000019.1:0-3449 GCA_046732395.1 Actinomycetota bacterium
GCTCCTGGCGGGCGACGAGCTGATGGCTTCCGCCAGGAGGCTGCGGATCCTCGCCGCGCAGGAGCGGGAGCGGCCGCCGAGCGTGCGGAGCGTTCGGGCGCTGGACGGCCCGGTGGGGCTCGGTCCGCTTCACCTCGACCCGGCGCCCCGCGAGGTTCGGGTGGCGGGCGACGAGGTGCGCCATGTGAGCGGCCACCGTACACCCGCGCCGGGATCGATACCTCCGGCTCGCGAAGGCGGCGGCCGGCTGCCCGCGATCAGTACTGCGGTGAGTGAGGCAAGCGGTACTCGGTAGGTCGCCGGTGTCGGGACTAGCGCCGTTCCCAGCGCGCGCGGCTCCGGGTCCACGGCCTGCTGGTGGCCGGACTTGCCGGCGTCGTGGCCGCGGGCCTGCTGATCGTCTATTTCCTCGACCACCCCTATTCACGGCATACAGGCGACATCCAGCCAACCGCGATGAGCCGGACACTGGTGATGCTGGGACACCTCGAGCCGAACCTGCGCGCGGGATGCGATAGGAGCGGGCGGCCGGTCTGAGCGGGCGGCCTGACGCCGGAGCCCCGTGCGCCCCTCAAGCAGGCCCCGTCAAGGCGGCTCCGCCGCGCTCGCCCCGTCGCTGCGGGCCTCGATGGCCTTTGACGAACTTTCAAACGCGGTTTCCAAGCGGCGTTTGCCGACGGTTCCGAGCGCGATCCCGAGAAACCGGCCCTTCTCGCCCTCGCGTACTACGACGTAGTCCACGTCAGTCGTCCCGTTGGCCTGCCGCTCGAGGATGTAGGTGTGGCCTGAGTTGCCGCCCCAAGCGCCGCCGCCGCCCGCCCCAGCCCCGATCGCCCGTCAGGCGGGCGCGGGTGGCTAGCTGGTGTCGCAGGAGAACGTCGGGGCCTTTAGAGGATCTATGGGTGTCATCGGATAGGTTCGCGCCGACAGGAGGTCCACGAAAGGAGGACGCATGGCAGGCGAGGCCAAGAGCTTCGATTCGCCCGACGAGACCCGGCCCTTTGAGGGCAAAGCACAGGCCCAACTGGTCAACCTCGGAGGCAAGTCCATCGGGGAGGGCGTGTTTGACCGGGCTGGAGGTGGTCGGAGAACGTCAAGCCCATCGCCAAGACCGACTCCTGCCAAGCCCATCGAGTTGGCTACTGCGTGTCGGGTGGCATGACCGTCCATATGAACGACGGACCCGTTCGAGATCAACGCCGGTGACGTGTTCGACATCCCGCCGGGTCACGACGCCGAGGTGACCGGGGATGAGCCCTGCGTCCAGGTTGATTTCAGCGGCTTCGGCGAGTACGCGAAGCGGACGTAGCCTTCCTGGGGGAAGCCCCTCGAAGCCGCCGGCTGCGGGAGTAGGCGGTGTCTGCGGCGAACCGCCGCGGCTAGGGAACCGGCCGGGTGGTCAGCTAGGCCTGAGCCACCACATGGCCCGCCGTGATCGCCGGTGGGTTCGGCAACAGCTCCGCGAGATTTGCCTTGACGAACTCCGCGGCCAGGCGGTTCGAATCCTCCTCGTCGGCTTGATCTTCGAAGACGCTGGTCGAGAAGATCACGCCTTCCTCCGAGTCGTCCACGCAGTAATAGGCAACGAATCCCCGATGCTCGCGGAGCAGCGGAACGAAGCCCTCACGTACCCGCCTTGCCAACTCATCAGGATCCTTAACCCCCTCGTAGCGACGCACAGTGGCCCACATCTCTTTCCTCCCGAGGCTCGATGACTTCGATGGACTTCCCGATTTGCCGGGGTACCCGATCGCGGCGTTCCCACGCCCGGCGGCAACCAGCCGTTTCCGGCCGACGACGTTAGCTGGGAGACGTTCGCAGACCAGCGCCCATGGACGTCGCTCTTACTCCCGCCTCGAAATGGGTTGGGGGATGACGCTCTGGGCCGGCCGGCGCGCGGCCTTGAGCCGCCCGCTGGGCTCGAGGGGCTGCTCGCGGCGCTCGACCGCGACCAGTGGGCGGCGACGACCTCCCCGCCCGGGCCGTTGCCCGTGATCGTCGGCGCTGGGGGGGGGCGAACAGGCGGACGCTGATCGCCCGCGCCGCCTACGCGGTCGAGCGGGATGGCGCCCCAGACCTACACTCCAACGGTGAGGACACCCGCCCAGAGCCCCGAGCCGGCCGAGTGGCTCGCTGAGCGCCTGCTTGGGCCATGGTCCGGCCCGGAGCAAGGCAATCTCGTCGGGGCGATCGTCCCAACTGGATTCGAGGCGTACGCGCGGGTGTTTCCATCGCTCGAGCTCTCGGCGGAGAAGCGGCTTCGGTGGGCAGAGCTCGCCGCCGTAAACGGCCGGGTCGCCCACTCGTTGATGGAGTTCCATCTGATCGCCTCGCCCACGCCGGGGCATGGGCCCTCACCCTTCGACCCCGACCGTGATGGTCCGCTCGGCCCGATGCTGGGGACCGAGATTCGCGAGTTCGCCGAGATCCTTCGCGACTTCACCCGAACGCCGGGGCTCTGCTGGTACTGCGTCTGGGTGGGCTACGGCGGAATCGCGGAAGCCGAGACCGGCGCGCGGATCCACCACTCGATGCGAGACTACTTCCTCTCTTCGGGCCCGATCGGGGAGGTGACGTCGTTCGACGGCGAGGGGCCCGACATCTGGTGGCCCGACGATCGCGCCTGGTGCGTTGGGTCCGACACCGACTTGGCGGCGACCTACGTCGGCGGGAGCTCGGGTTGCATCGACGCGCTCCTGGGCTCCGAGGCTCTCGAGGCATTGCCGGTGTCGTCAGACGATCGCGTCGATGTCCACGCGGACGTGATCAACAGCCGCGGGGAGTGATCGGCGCCCGACTGCTTTTGCGCGATCGCGCGGTCCTGGCGCTCTTCAGTGCGCAACTAGCGGGCGCGAGTGACTGCGCGGCGCGTGTAGCGCACTGAGATCGGACGAGCGGTAACCGGCGCCGACGGGCGCCCTTTCCGTTGCCTCGAAAGGAGGTGGCCGATGGCGCTTTGGCGCCGGCCGGCGCGCGGTAATCCGTCCGCCGGCCTCGAGGGGCTGCTCGCGGGGCTCGACCGCGACCAGTACGAGGCGGCGACCGCCCCGCCGGGACCGCTGCTTGTGATCGCCGGTGCCGGGGCGGGGAAGACGAGAACGCTGATCGCCCGCGCCGCCTACGCGGTCGAGCGGGTGGGGATCGCGCCGCAGGCGATCCTGGCGATCGCGTTCACCAACAAGGCCTGCGGCGAGATCGCGACAAGGCCTGCGGCGAGATCGCGGCGCGGCTTCGCGCGCTGCTCGACGGTCGGGGAGGCGGGATCGAGGTCCGGACCTTCCACGCCGCAGCCTGGCGGCTGGTAGTCCGCCCCCACGCCGAGCGGCTCGGTCGGTTCGCCGAGGCGTCGATCCTCAACCACTCCGACTCGGTCCGCCTCGCCCGGCAGGCGATCGTGGAGCTGGCGGTGGAAAGCGTGATTTCGGCTTCCCAAGCCGAAGGTCGCGGGT
>JBKPNB010000020.1:0-9202 GCA_046732395.1 Actinomycetota bacterium
CGCGCTCGAGGCCCTCGCGCAGAAGCCTGGAGCCGAGCCCGCCCCCTCGCCAGCTCCGGTCGATCAGCAGCATCGAAACGTGCGCCTGGATCAGGCCATCCGACTGGACCTGGATCGCGCCCGCGACCCGCCCGTCCGCGATCGCGACCAGTGTCGTCACGCCCGGCGCGGTCAACGCACGGTAGGTCCGCTGTACGTCGTCCGTGTACTCAGTCCAGCCTTCCGCCGCCACGAGCGCGATCAGCCCATCGAGGTGAGCTTGGCTGAACGGTTCAATCAGGGCCTCGCTCATGCCGAGTCCTGCGGCTCGCCGGAGGCGATCGCGTTGTCATCAGGATCGGGGATCAACCAAGCTGCTCGGCCAGTCCGATGATGATGCCCTCAGGGCCACGCAGGAAGCAGAGCCGGTAGATGTCCTCGTACTGCGCGATCTCGCCGACTAGTTCGGCACCATGGCTGCGCAGGCGGGCAACGACGTCGTCGACATCGTCGACAGCGAACATGATGCGGCGTATGCCCAGCGTGTTCACCGGCGCGCTGTCCGGCTCGGCTCTAACCGCCGGCGGTGTGTGGAACTTCGTCAGCTCAATCCCGCCGTGGCCGTCCGGGGTCCGCATCATGGCGATGTCGGCACGGACGTCGTTTACCCCGACGACGCGGTCCACCCAACGCCCCTCGTTCGTCGCCTCGCCTTCCAGCTCCATACCGAGTTCGGCGAAGAACGCTTTGGCAGCCTCAAGGTCGTCGACGACGATGAGAACGTTGTCCATTCGTTGGATGGTCATGCGAATCTCCTCTCATCGAGACGACTGGTTCCTTGACCGCTCCGCCGTCGCGCTGATCGTCGGTGGGCGGATCGTGGCCCGCGACACGGCCGCCGGGCTGAAGCAATGCTTCGAGCCGCCACGCTCGAGGACCCCGACGCCCCGAGACACTGCGCGAATGCTAGACCGTCGCTTCCCATGCAAAAGCAGCCTTCTGCCGAACGGGGCAGCCACTCCTCGTTTGCGCGATGAGCGAGCGTCTTCGCTCGGGTCCCGAGACGCCCGGAATGGACGAGGAGCAGGAGCAGCTCATGGAGGCAACGTCGCCAGGGGCGTTGATCGTGGGTCATTGGCGCTCCGATTGGCCCACGAGTGGCCCTTCCACGGCAAAACCCGCATGAACATGCGGGTTCAAGGCACCGCTACCGGGATTCGAACCGCGGCGCGTCGCGGAGCGCGGCGGCGCATAGCGGCCCTGAGCGGCTTCGCTATGCGGGATCGAGCCATTCGACCTACTCCAGCTCCGGGGTCGTAAGCCGCTCGGGGCCGGGGTCGGCTGGAGCGGGACTGGAACCGGCGCCCCCTGCGGCGGCGTCCGCGCGCGCCTCCGCCTCGGCCGCCGCGTGGTACCGGTCTACGAGCGCCCGGGCCTGGTCGCGGCTCCCCGGCATCAGGTGGCCGTAGATATCGAACGTCATCTCGATCGTGGCGTGGCCGAGCCAGGTTTGGATCGCCTTCGCGTTCACCCCGGCGTCGATGAGGAGCGAGGCGAAGGTGTGTCGGCACTCGTGGAGGGTGATCGGTTCCAACCCCACCCGTTTCCACGCAGCGATCGCCCGGTTTCGCACCGTCGAGGCGACGAACGCGGCGGCGGGGCTCCGACCGAACACGAGGTCGTCGCCGCCGCGACCCGAGGCGAGCTTTTCGGCGTCGAGGTGGTCGCGGAGGACGGCGAGGATCGGGACCGTCCTCGCGCTCGTCTCCGATTTCGGGGCGATCGGGCCGTCGTACTGATCCATCGGCGGCTTTCTCGCTGCGTTGCACGCGGTGAAGCCGACCGAGCTTGAGGCTGCGCTCCCGACCTTCGATCCGCACCGTCTACTTAAGCCAGCGCTGCTTGCGGCCACGCGCGACGCGCTCGCGCCGCACGCGACGGAGGACGAACTTCTCGCGCTCGACAATTGGTTTGCGCGGGCACGAGAGCGTTTCTCCTGCGACAGCGACCGCTTCGTGCTTACTCACGGCGACCTTTGGTACGAGAACCTCCTCGCAGCGCCTGGGCCGCGCCTGACCGGCGTGCTCGATTGGAGCAATTCGGCGCTCTCACACCGCTCACGCGACTTTGCGCCGCTGGTCTATACGGACTCGGAGTTCCTCGACGCGGTGGCGCACGCGTATGCCGAGGCGACAGGCCACGAGCCGGGAGAACTCTTGGCTCAGGCGCCCGCCTTTTTGACGCTCCGCGAACTCCTGGGACTTCAGTGGGCACAGAAGCACGACAGCGGCGAGGTCCCCGACGCGATCGGGAAGGTCATTTCGCTCCTGCGCCGGGGCCTTTTGCAAAGAGGCGCCCTAGCGGGCGTGCGCGCTGGACACCGAGCGAGGCCACGAGGTGGTCGGGATGACGAGGAGCGCATCGAAGCAGGAGCTGGTGCGCAGCCTGGGAGCACGACCGGTCGTGGCCGACGCCCTCGACCCCTAACTACGGGATCGGTTTCGGCCCAGCACGTGTAGGCTCGCCCCGTTCCCATCGGACGAGCGCCAGGGGCCGCTCGTAGCGACCAGGTAAGGCTTGGCGTCGCCCACCTGACCCAGGGAGGTCACCATCGCTGCCAAGCCCCAATTCCGCACCCGTTCGTCCGTCGCCGCCGTGGCCGCGATCGCGATCGGCTCGCTCGCGTTTGCGAGCGCGAGCCTCGCCAGCACCGGGGCGCCTACGTCGACGCGAACAACAACGTCGGCGCCAGCCACGACTTCTTCGGCGGGACCACTCCGACCGGTATCGAGGACGTCGGGCTCGGCTACTCCGTCATGCCGGCGCTCACGAGCGGCAGCTGGAACGTCGCGACCGGCTTCAAGGCGCTCAACTCCAACACCACCGGCAACCAGAACGTCGCGACCCGGCTCCGCACCTCAAGGTTGATGGCGGGAGAAGAAGCTTCCGGGGCTAGCCGGAGACGACGACTTCCCCGGCGGTCACCTCCGGCGGGTTGGGCGCGATCGATGCTTCGTTTTCCCGTACCCACTCGGCGGCCCTCTCGGTGGAGGCCTCCTCGCCGGCCCGGTCCTCGAAGACGCTAATCGTAACCATCACGTCGTTCCCGGCGTCGATCTCGTAGTAGGCCACGAAGCCCGGCATGTCCTTGAGCAGAGGCACGAATTCCTCCCTCACCCGCCGGCGATCCTCGGCGGGGTCGGTGATCCCTTCATAGCGTCGTATGGCCGCGTACACGTCGGCCTCCCTTCGGTTCGTGAGACGGTATCCGCAGCGTCACGCCACGACTCTATCCGCCGATGGCGCGCCCCGGTCAGTGGAACAGTGAACTGAACGCTGCGCTCAAAAAAAACGGCCCGACAGCCAGCACGCCTGCGATGCTGCTCCCTGCCGCCACCGCGAACCCAGAGTAACGATCAGTGACCAGATGGAACCAGCCGGTACACAGGGCCCTGAAGCGACGTGGCGTAGATGTGGCCGGCATCGTCCTCGCCGAATGAGCTGAGCGAAGGGACCGTCGGACCCAGCGCCCGATCATCGGCGGCGGGGTGGGCCGGCTGAGCGGGAAAGCTTCGCAGCACCCCGGAGCAGTAGTCCCCGTAGAGGTAGCGGCCGAAGAGCGTGGGCAAGGCGCGATCTCGCACCACGTAGCCGCCGGTGACCGAGCAGCCGGCGTCGTGCCTGTAGACCAGGGCCGGGGGAATCTGATTGGGCGCGTGTTGATCCGCGTTCAAACGGGCGAAGCCCTCGTACGCGGACCAGCCGAAGTTGGCGCCCCGCCCGTCGCCCCGGGGGACTAGGTCCACCTCCTCGAAGCGGATCCCGCCCACGTCCCCGATCGCCAGCGCGCCGGTCGCGCGGTCGAACGAGAACCGCCACGGGTTGCGGAGCCCATACGAGTAGATCTCGGGCCGCGCGCCGTGCCTGCCGACGAACGGGTTGGATCGCGGTATCGCGTACGGGCCGTCGCCGGACGGGCGGGGGTCGATGCGCAGGATCTTGCCGAGAAGGGTCGAGAGATCCTGCCCGTTTCGCTGCGGATCCGCCTCGTCACCACGAGGCCCCTGCTCGCCATGATCAGCGGCGCCACCGTCCCCGAGTCCCACGTAGAGCAGGTGATCGGGGCCGAAGAGGAGGAGCCCCCCGTTGTGGACCGAAAACGGCTGTGGAACCCGCAGCACGACCCGACGGCTTGCCGGGTCACCGCGAAGCGGATCGGAGGAGGAGCGCCGGTACTCGACCACTCGCGTATCGCCGGCGGCGTCGGTGTAATCGACGTAGAGGAGCCCCGATTTTCGGTAGTTCGGCGCGAAGGCCACCGAGAGCAGTCCCTGCTCGCCGCAGCACGAGACCGCCCCGCTCAGATCCAGAAACGGCCGCGAGGCGCGGTGACCATCCCGAAGGATCTGGATTCGGCCGGTCTGCTCGACCACGAAGAGGTCGCGACGGTCGCCGGGCGGCTGGGCGACGTATAGCGGCTGGTTGAAATCGCCGAGCTTTTCGAGCCGGACCCCGCCCGCTCCGCTTCCCGGGGCGAGACGTCCGTGACGAACCTGGGGCTGACCGGTCCCGGCACCGGGCGGCGAGCCGCCGTCGGATCCGCCCCCGCCGCATCCCGCGACCGCGAGGATCGCGATGACGACCCCGAAGCCGGCCACGAAGAAGCCACGGACGGCCTCGATCACGGCGAGCACCGGGGTCCGCACAATGCTCCTGGCGGCGCTTTCGTCGTCGGCGTTTAGGACGCGAGCCTTTCGAACGCCGAGCACGGCCCCAACGACCAAGCCGATCCCCGCAGCCACGAAGATCGCGTAGGTCAGTACAACCCACACGCCCACCGGGCGAACCTATTGCCCCGGTGAGCCGGTAGCAAGGGGTCCGTAGTGGAGAGAAGCTAATCCAGCTTGGACTGCGCCACCGAGTCGGCCTGTACGTGGGGAGGACGCGAGTCTTGTCGGGCCGGATCACGATGCAGCCGATGCAGCCCTCGACGATCGGAGCCAGCGACCCGACCGCATCCAGATCCTCACCGGCGTTGGCGAAGTAAGTGCCGGCGCCGCGAGGATGTCGACAATCTCGGCGTCGGTCATCGGCGCGTTGCCGGTCGGCATCTCACTCCTCGTTGGACAGCAGCCGCTCGAGGACGTCGTCGATCGGCGCCGGAGGCCCGTGTCGCAGCAGGCGCTCCAGCGCTACCGAGGCGGTCACCGACCCCTTGCGGGCCTGGTCGGTGAGGAGCCCGAGCACCTCCTCGCTAGGTTGCGATGTCGGTCGTTCCCGGAATTTCTGTCTTTCGCAACCCGCTATCCCGCGGTTTTCGGGATCACCCGTCACCGTTCACGACCCTCCCCCTCCGCGCGCCCTTGCGACCGGGACGAAACGCGGATAGGCTCGCTCCGTACCCACGGACGGGGGCCGAGCCGCAGTCCTCGTCCCCGATTGCAGTCCCTTGGCCTCCGCCCCAAGCCGATCAACGAAGGGAGGCCAAAATGGCTGCCAAGTTCAGTTTCCGCGCTGGTTCGTCCACCGCCCGCGTCCGCTGGTTCGGTGCTGGGTTCCATCGAGGTCGGATTGCGATCGCCCTCGCCGCCGCGACCGCGACCTGCCTGTTGGCGGCGGCTCCGGCGCTCGCCAACACCGGCAGCGTCTACTTCGATGGCCAAGCCAACGCCGCCGCCGGGGATCCCGACAACCTCTTCAACCTGACCTTCAGCGGGATCGGCAATGTCGGATTGGGACCCTCGGTGATGACCGAGCTCACCAGCGGCAGCTTCAACGTCGCCACCGGCACGAGCGCGCTGGCGGCCAACACCACTGGCGAGGGCAACACCGCGACCGGCCACGCCGCGCTGACCGTCAACACGAGCGGCAACTTCAACGTTGCCACCGGAAGCGAGGCCCTGTTCTTCAACACGAGGGGCAGCACGAACGTCGCCACCGGCGAGGAGGCGCTGCACTCCAACACGACTGGCGACAGCAATGTTGCCACCGGCGACAGCGCGCTGTTCTCCAACACCACCGGCAACAACAACGTGGTCACCGGCAACCAGGCGCTGTTCTCCAACACGACCGGCAACAGGAACGTCGCCATCGGGACGAACGCCGGTAAGAACCTGACCACCGGCTCTGACAACGTCGACATCGCCAACGTCGGCAGGGCCGCCGAGACGGGGACGATCCGGATCGGCAACTCGAACAGGCAGACGCGGGCGTTCCTGGCCGGGGTCAGCCAGTCGTCGCTGACGGCGAAGAGCGCCCGGCCGGTCCTCATCAAGCCGAACGGCAGGCTCGGGGTCACGCCCGCCGCGTCGGCGAAGTCGAGCGCGGCCAAGCCGCTCAGCGCCGCCGCTGGTAGGCGTCTGCTCGCCACGGTGAAGCGCCAGCAGCGCCAGATCGAGCGGCTTCAGCAGGAGGTTCGGAAGCACGGATGAGGCGATAGGGGAAGCCCCTGGGCAAAATCAGCTGAGCGCCCCGCGAAGCGGCCGGGCTGCGGGAGTAGGCCGCCCTCTTCCCGCGAGCCTCGAGGACGGCCGGGTCGGCGTTACGCGGGCCGAAGGAGCCCTCTCGCGGACCGACGCCTCTTAGAGTCGCAGGGCTCGTCGCGCGTCGTCGAGTTGGTCACGGGCAGATGGGAGCCGCAGCCCCCCAGTTCGGCTTCCAGCTCGCGACGCGCGCGCTCCAGCACCGATCGAAACACGAGCGGCGCACTCGTGCGGTCGTCCTTGCAGCAGAGCCGAAATTTGTCGGGCGCTAGGCGCACGATCGGATGGTCGGGGGCAAGCCGCGAGCGGCCGGGCACGAGCACCTCATGGCGGCTCTCGTACGTGACCTCCAAGCGCCGATTGGTTCCACCATCGATTCGCCCGCGAGAACACGAAGTCGCCGCGGGCCGGCGGCCGCCTCGATCATCGAAGGTCCTCCCTTGTCAGGCCGATCGGCGGCTCGGGCTCCGGGATCGGCTTCAGCTTCTTCGGCCGGAGCTTGCGCACGATCTCGGCCACGCCCAGCTCGATGAACCGCTTGGCGACCTTGCCCTCGGTTTCGAACTCCGCGTCGGTCTCGTATCGCAGCCCGTCGACGATGCAGACGGTGCGCGCGTCGATGACCCGCATCAAGACCCGGCCGGGCAGCGCGGGCTCGGGGTCGGGCTCGTAGGCGAGCTCGTTCGGCATGTCGTCGCTCGGGGTCGCGGCCGGCAGGAAGAACTCGGGATGGTTCACCACCGCCGGATGGTCGCCGCGGAGGCGATCTCCCCTCTTCGTGACTCCGTCGAATCTGCCGCGGCGAACGACTTCCAGGCCACGTAGACCGCCGTCGGGTCGGGCTCGGGCGCTTTCCTCGGCCTGGGCATCAGCTGCCGCTTCTTTCCTCGATCGGCTCCGCGTAGAGCCAGGCGTCCAAGTAGTCGGCAGGGACCCGCACCGGCGCTCGGGCGCCGTGCCCGAACTTTACGGCCAGTAGCTCGCCGGATCGGATCTTGCGCCGGATCGTGGACTCGCCCTGGCCCAGTCGAGCCGCGGTCTCGCGGACGGTCAGTAGTCGCTCGTTTTCGGTCATCGCGGCCCATAGTCGCTCACGTTCCGGCGGCCCTCGCCGCTCAGCGGCGATCGGGGGGAATGCGGGGGAATCGGGCGGCATCGCGGCCTCCGTTTAGGTGCTCCGCGAGCGTCCGGGGGTCGAAACGCAGGCGGGGTCGCGGCCCGCTCCCGAATCGCATCACCGGGATCTCGCCCCGGGCGACGAGTCTATACAGGCTCTTGCGCTCGATGCCGAGGAAGTTCGCGGCGGCGGTCGCGTCGATGAGCTCCGGCCGGGCGTGCCGCCGGAGAGCAGCGGCACTAGACGCTCAACGACGCGGTCGGCGAGCCGGTCCGCGACGATCTCGAACTTTGGGACCTCATTGGGGCGTCGGTCGGCCCTCTGAGACGCCGAATCCCGCTTGGTTGAGCTGGATCCCGAGGCACCGCTACCGGGATTCGAACCCGGGTTTCCGGACTGAGAATCCGGCGTCCTAGTCCCCTAGACGATAGCGGCGGGGAGCGGCGATTCTAGCGGGGGGTCGGTGGGTTCCCGGCGCGCTCCGACGCGCCCTGAGCGGTCGGCGCGGCGTAGGTGCGGGCGAGGCGGAGGACGTAGGCGAAGGGGTAGTTGGGGCCGGGATCGTCGTGGTTTCCGCCGAGCCGGCCGAGCTGCTTGTGGGTGGCGACACCGGGCTCGAGGACGGTGCCGCCGGACACGAGAGCGCGGCGGATCGGGATGCCCCACTTGCGGTGCCAGTAGGCGATCCAGCGGGCGGTGTCCTTGAGCTGCGGGAGGCGGTTGACGAGCCAGTTCCGGCGCTTGTAGGCGGTGGAGCCGATCTGCTCGATGCTGAGGCCGACCGAATTGAACGCCACCTGCGTCCAGGCCTTGCGGCGATCCCGGACGTAGCGGGCGTCGTTGCCCTCGGCGTCGTTCGCGACGTGCGAGGAGACCTCGGCCCGCGGGTCGTCGAAGTACGCGCCGAGCTGCTCGAGGTCCTTGATCCCGGGCTCGTCGCGGACGACCTTCGTCCCGTGGGGGTCGGTGGTGAGGTGGAGGACGATGAGCTGCGGCCGGAACCCCTGCCGGGAGGCCTGGTTGCCGACGATCCGGGCGTAATCGGGGTCGGACGGCGAGGCGTGCGCAGGCGCGGTCGCCACGAGGGCGGCGCAGCACCCGGCCAGGAGAAGCCGCCTAGCCGTGCGCACGCACCGCCTCCAGGTTCGCTCGGTGGACCGCCTCGTAGGGGGCGAAGTAGCGGATCGATCCGGCCTCGAGCGATCCGGCGAGCAGCTCGCGGAGGCTCGCCTCGCGCAGGCTGGGATCGGCGACGGAGCGCTTGAGTGCGCGGATGTAATCCTCGGTCGCCTCGATCAGGTCGATCGGATAGCCGCCGGCGGCGATGACATCGGGGTCGCCGTGGCTCGGGAGGATGCGCTCCGGCGCGAGCTTCCGGAGTTGGGCGAGGTTGGCGAGGTGGGCCTCGAACGCCTCCGGCTCGTCGACGTAGGTGATCGGGTCCTCCATCGTGTCGCCGCAGAGCAGCATCCGCCGCTCGGGCACCCAGATGACGGTCGCGTCGTCGCTGTGGATGTTGGTGTGGATGAGCTCGAGGCGTTCGTCGCCGATGCTCAGCGCCAGGCGGTCCGTGAAGGTTCGGGTCGGCATGATCACCGGGTCGATTGGGGGCGGTCCCTCGAGG
>JBKPNB010000021.1:0-18659 GCA_046732395.1 Actinomycetota bacterium
GGGCGGGAGGGGCGCTCCGACGCGAGCGCGGAGTTCGCGATGGGCGTGCGTACGATGTTCGACCGGATCGCCGGCATCTACGACCGCATGAACCGGACGATGACCGTCGGGCTCGACCGCGGCTGGCGCGAGCGGGCGGCCGACCGCGCCGAGGTGGGCGCCGGCGCCAGCGCCCTCGACGCCTGCTGCGGAACCGGCGACCTGGCCCTCGAGCTTGCGCGGCGCGTCGGCCCGGAGGGCACCGTCGTCGGCTGCGACTTCTCGGCGCCGATGCTCGAGCTGGCGCGGAGGAAGGCGGCCGAGGATCGGCTCGGGTGGGTTCGCTTCGAGTGGGCGGATGCCCTCGATCTCCCGTACGAGGACGCGAGCTTCGACGCCGTCACCGTCGGCTTCGGCGTCCGCAACTTCGCCGACCTTGAGCGCGGTCTCGCCGAGCTGGCGCGGGTGCTGCGGCCCGGAGGACGGCTGGTGATCCTCGAGATCACACAGCCCCGGCGCCCGCCGCTGCGCTGGTTCTTCTCGCTGTGGTTCGACCGCGTGGTGCCGGCGCTCGGCGCGCTCGCCGGCGATCGCGACGCCTACGCCTATTTGCCGGAGTCGGTGAAGCGGTTTCCGGGGCCGGAGCCGCTGGCGGCGATGATCGCCGGGGCCGGCCTCGCTCGGATCCGCTACGTGATCCTCGCCGGCGGGATCATCGCCATCCATTCCGGGGTGCGGCGGCGATGACGCGATCGTCGGTGCCGCCACCGGTGACCCTCGTCCTCAACGCCGCCGACGCCTGGCTGCCGGCGCGGATGGCGGCGGTGGAGACCCGCCTCGCGGAGCGGGCGGCGGGGCACGGCGAGATCCTCGCCGCCGACGCCCGAGCGACGCTCGACGCGGGCGGCAAGCGGCTGCGGCCGATGCTGGTGCTGCTCTGCGCCGGCGCGGCGGCGGGCCAGCCGGCGATCCGCGCCGCCTGCGCGATCGAGCTCGTCCACATGGCGACCCTGGTCCACGACGACGTACTCGATGCGGCCCCGCTCCGCCGTGGTCGCCCGACGGTCTTCGCGACCGCTGGTCCAGATCGAGCGCGGGCGCTCGGCGATCTCCTGTTCTCGCGGGCGTTCGCCGAGCTTGCCGCCGACGGGTCCGAGCGCCAGGTCGACCTCCTCGCCGCGACCTCGGTTGCTCTCGCTCGCGGTGAGCTCGCCCAGCGCCGCGACGCGTTCGACGTCGGCGTCTCCGCCGCCAGCTACCTCGAGCGCTGCGAGCTCAAGACCGCGCGGCTCTTCGAGTGTGCCTGCCTGATCGGCCGCGCCGACCCCGCCGCGGACGGCGCGCTGCGCGAGTTCGGGCGCGAGGTCGGGCTCGGCTTCCAGCTCCTCGACGACGTGCTCGACGTCACCGGCCCCCCGGAGCGGACCGGCAAGGCGCGCGGCACGGACCTCCTCGACGGCACCGTCACCCTGCCGTTGATCCGCGCTCGCGAGCGCGATCCGGGTCTCGCCGAGCTCGACCTCCGCGGGCTCGACGAGGCGGCCGCGGCGGCGGCCTGCGATCGGATCGCTGCCACCGGGGTCCTCGACGAGGTCCGCGCCGCGGCCCGCGAGCGGGTCGGCGTGGCGAAGCGGGCGCTCGCCGAAGCTCCGCTCGGGCCGGAGCAGCGCCGACTCCTCGAGCTGGTCGCCGACGGCGTCGTCCAGCGCTACTCGTAGGCGCGCGGGCTCAGAAGTCCTCGGGGAGGATGTGGTCCCCGTGCAGAGCGGCGGCGAAGCACTCGACCTCGGTCTCCATGTTCGCCCGGGCGAGGAGCGCGAGGTCGTTGAGCATCGCGTCGGTGCCGGCGTCGAGGGCCTCATCGAAGCGGTCGACGACCGCCTGGGGGTAGACGCCGCCCCCCGACCACTCGCAATCGGGACAGCGGAGCGCGACGCGCCAGCTCCGCGTCGCAGCCGGCTCCCAGCGGACCGGGAGCACGAGGTCCGAACCGCAGGTGGGGCAGACGTGGAGGCCCTCGGCCTCGCGCCTCGCCCCCCGTTCGGGTCGCCCAACGAACGCGCCCGCCGCGAGTCGGCGGGCGACGACCTTCTCCCGGTCGCCGCGACCGGTATCGAGGGGCTCTCCCATCTTGCTCGCCTTATCGGCGGGACCGGCCCGACCCTTTAGGGGTTTGGGGAACACACCTTTGATACGGAGGAGTGGCCGGATTGGATTAATGGCCGCCCCGACCGGCGCTAGGCTGCCGCTTCCGTGATCCTCTCCGACCGCTCGATCCGCGACGCGCTCGAGGATGGGAGCATCGTCATCGAGCCGCTGCTGGAGGGCGCGATCCAGCCGTCCTCGGTCGACCTCCGCGTCGACCGCTACTTCCGCGTCTTCCGCAACGACACGACGCCCTACATCGACCCCAAGCGGCCGCAGGAGGACCTGACCGAGCTCGTCGAGGTGGACGACGACGGCGCCTTCATCCTCCACCCGGGGGAGTTCGTCCTCGGGACGACGCTGGAGGTCATCCGGCTCCCGGCCGACATCGCCGCCCGGCTCGACGGCAAGTCGAGCCTCGGGAGGCTCGGGCTCCTGATCCACAGCACCGCGGGCTGGGCCGATCCGGGCTTTGAGGGCCCGCTGACCCTCGAGCTCTCAAACGTTGCCAACCTCCCGATCGCGATCTACCCCGAGATGCGGATCGGGCAGATCTCGTTCCTGCGGATGACGAGTGCCGCCGAGGCCCCGTACGGGAGCGAGGGCACCCGCTCGAAGTATCAGGGGCAGCGCGGCCCAACGCCGTCGCGCTACTACCTGAACTTCTCTGACGCCGACCGAGATTGAACCGGTCGGCTCTCCGCCGCGTTACCATCTGACGAGATGCCGAACATTGGACCACTCGAGTTGGCCGTAGTCGTGATCATCGCGTTGATCGTCTTCGGCCCAAAGCGGCTCCCGGAGCTTGGGAAGTCGATGGGCAAGGGGATCCGCGAGTTCCGCTCGTCGATCTCCGGTAAGGACGACGACGAGAAGCCTGAGATCGAGAGCGGCGCCAAGGACGGCGAGCCCGTCGAGGGCGAAGTCGTAACCGACCACCGTTCCTAGCAGCCGTGGCGCGCCTGCGAACGGCGCACTTCGACGAGCGCCTCACACTCGTCGAGCACCTCGACGAGCTCCGCACGCGGATCATCGTCTGCCTCGCGGTGCTCGCCGTCGCGGTCGGCCTCTGCTTCTGGCAGAACCACCTGCTGCTCGAGGTCGTCAACAACCCGCTGCCGGCCGGCAAGAAGCCGATCACCCTGAGCCCGGCGGAACCGTTCCTCACCACCTTCAAGCTCTCGATGTACGCGGGGATCGTCCTCGCCCTGCCGATCATCCTCTACCAGATCTACGCGTTCGTGCTCCCGGCGTTGAGCCCGGCCGAGAAGCGGGTCATCGTCCCCTTCCTCCTGCTGATCCCGTTCCTGTTCATCGCCGGCGTCGTGTTCGGCTACTTCGTCGTTCTGCCGGCGGCTATCAAGTTCCTCTTGAACTTCAACCAGAGCCAGTTCCACATCCAGGTCCGGGCCAGCGAGTACTACAGCTTCGTGACCCTGACCCTGCTCGCGATGGGGATCGTCTTCCAGGTGCCGATGGGGATCCTCGCTGCCACCCGACTGGGGATCACGACGCCCGAGAAGCTCCGCCACAACCGCCGCTACGCGTACCTGATCCTCGCCGTCATCGCCATGCTCCTGCCCGGCACCGACCCGGTGACGATGCTGATCGAGCTCCTGCCGCTGATCCTCCTCTACGAGCTCTCGATCGTCCTCGCGCGCATCTTCGGGCGCCCGGTGGCAGGTGTCGACGCCGCCGCCGGGGAGGCGAGCTGACGCCGAGTCCCCTCTAAGCTGAGCGCGTGCTGTTCGACCTTCGAACCGGGAAGCGCCGCCGCGTCGTCCAGGTGGTCTACAGCCTGCTCGCGGTCTCGTTCCTGATCGGGTTCGTCCTGTTCGGCGTCGGCACCGGCGGACTCGGCAGCATCTCCGACCTGTTCGGCGGCGGTGGGGGGAGCTCGGCCTCGTCCGCCTACGACAGCCAGATCAACCACGCGAAGGCGGTGCTGAAGAAGGACCCGCAGAACGAGCAGGCGCTCCTGAACCTCACACGCTACGAGCTGCTCGCCGGGCAGACCGGCGTCTCGCAACCCGATCCGAACAATCCCACGCAGCCCCCGACCGTCAGCAGCGACGCGATGACCGACTTCACCGCCGCCTCCGACGCCTGGACCCGCTACCTGAAGGTGGCGAAGAAGCCCGACCCCGCGATCGCGAGCCAGATCGCCCAGGTCTACTTCGCGTTCCTCAACGACCCGGCGGCGGCCGTCCGCGCGCAGCAGATCTTCGCCGACGCCCAGCCGAGCGCGAACACGCTCGGCACCCTCGCGATCTACCAGTACGCCGCCGGCAACCAGAAGGCCGGCGACGCGGCCGCCAAGCAGGCGGTGGCGAAGGCGCCGAAGGCGTCGCGCAGTCAGGTCAGGTCTCAGCTCGTCTCGATCAAGAAGCAGGCGAAGAAGTTCTTCGCGGCGCAGAAGGCGGCGGCGAAGGCATCCGGCGGCTCGCAGGGCTCCAGCCAGCTCCAGAACCCGTTCAGCGGCCTCTCCCCGAGCACGCCGACCACGCCGTAGCCGGCGAATTTCAGTCCTCCGCCCGCCCGCGGGTGGCCGCTACCATCCGCCGCCCGGGCCGTTAGCTCAACTGGTAGAGCAGGAGACTCTTAATCTCAAGGTTGAAGGTTCGAGTCCTTCACGGCCCACTCCGCAGCGGGTCGGCGAGGCTATCGGCGGGCTCGAGCTCCGAGCGCAGGGAACTGATCGACCGCGTCCCGAACGAACTTGGTCGGGAACTGCCCGGGCCTTCGCGCATCGATCTGCGAGGGGTACTTGCAGCGCGGCCTGGAGAGGTCCGTGTTGAACCCTGGACCACCGCTGCAGCGAACGGGGCCCGAGTCGGCGATGAAACGATCGTTACCCGGACCGCCGCGTAGCAGATCGTTCTTGGCGTCGCCCGAAAGGGACCCGCGCTTGTGCAGCAGGAAGCTGTCGTCGACGACCAGGTCATTCCCGCGGACGCCGTTCACCACGTCCCTGCCACCCCCGGAGGCGGCGTGGGACGCGAGGTTGTCGCCGATCACGATGTCGTTGCCCGAGATCCCGCCGCCGACGTCGTCGACGCCGCCGCCCTTCGCGCTTCCGAGCGGCGCATAGCTCCCCCCGACCACCACATCGTTGGCGATGAAGCCGGTCAGCTCGTCGCGCCCGTTCCCGCTCGCGATGCCTTTGCCGGTGACCACCGCATCGCCTACCCCGAAGTCGTCGGCTTCATCGAGGCGCACGAAGTCGTCGCCCTGCCCGACGGCGCCTCGCGAGCCCACGGCATCGCCAACCGGGAAGTCGCGACCCTTGCCCATGAGGATCGTGTCGTCGCCGCTGCCGGTGGCCTTCCCGTCGGTGGTGTAGGCGTTGCCGATCACCTTGTCGTGCCCCGGGCCAGCCTGGACGTCGTTGTCGCCGCTGCCGACGGCGTCGCCTCCCTGCGGGTTGTAGACGTCCCCGACGATGAGTTCGTTTCCGGAGCCGCCGATCAGCGTGTCGGCTCCCTCGCCCGGCTGGTGGAAGTTCATCTCGTCGCCGACGAGGGTGTCGTTGTTGGCGAGTCCGTTGAGCATGTCCTCGTCCGCACCGCCGACCAGGAGGTCGTGCCCGCCCCCGCCGCAGATGAGATCGTTCCCGCCGCGGCCGTGGACGCGATCGTTGCCGCCGAGACTGCTGATCACGTCGGCGTGGGGAGTGCCGTCGATCACATCGGCATGGGGGGTGCCCAGGATCGTCACCCCCTTACCGAAGCAGGTCGGGCCCTTGGCGGGGCTCGCCTGGGCGGGGAGCGCGAGGGCCGCGACGAGGAACGCGAATGCCGCCCACCCCGCAGATCGCCTCCCGAGAAACACGGCGTAGCCGACTATCCCAAAGCCGGTTTCCCGCGTCAACCCATCGAGCGGACCGCGGGATTTCGTCTACCGGCGGGTGCGAGCCTCGCCGCTGACCTGGTAGCTCACGTACCAGGCGATGTGCCGGGCGGCGCTCATCCCGAGCGCCACCGGGACGAGAAGGCGCTTCATCGATCCCATCCTAACTGGCACGCCGGTCCTACATATCCAATGGTCGGCTCCAGAAACCATTTCCTTGAGCGCCCGACCGCCGCGGATTGCCGCTCGGAGCGGGAATTCGCCTGACCGCTCGGCGATTAGCGGCGCGGGTCCGAGATCCCGTAGATGCCGCCGTCCCGCGAGCCGACGTAGATCCAGCCGTGCCAGACCGCCGGCGTCGACTCGATCACCGAGTCGGAGGGATGTACCCGCCAGACGAGTCGCGGGCGCCGCTTCGGGTTCGAGATGTCGAAGCAGTTGATGTTCCCCGCGCCGTCGGCCATCAGCAGCTTGTCGTCGATCGGCACCGGCGACGACCACGTCGGCGGGGTGAGGTGCTCGTTCCACAGCAGCTTCCCGCTCCCGGAGTCGATCGCGGCGACGCCACCGTCGGCATAGCTCGCATAGACGACGCCCTTGTGGTAGGCGGGCGTGCCGAGGATGCCGTCGTCGGGTTCGAAGCCCCCGAGTTGCACCGACCAGACGACGGGGTCGTTCGGCTTGCGGGGGTCGAGCTTGATGACGTCGCCGATCTGGTGGTCGCGGGTCACCGGGCGAGCGACGTTGTGCTCGATCTTCCGGCCGACGATCAGGTCGCCGTGGGGCTCGATCACGATCGAGGCGTCGTTGTCGTCGCCCGTCCAGAACCGGAAAACGCGCTTGTAGTGGCTGCCGCCCTTGAGGACATCGCTGATGTCCCAGCCCTGAACCAGGCCGCCGGAGTTCGAGAAGTAGACGACATCGTCGCGGAACGCGACGGAGTCCTCGATCGAGATGTCCTCGTCGCCGAGCTCGTCGAGCAGCTGCTGGTCCCAGCCGGGGACACGCATCACGATCCGCGGATCGACCGCGACCCTGCCGGTCGAGTCGTAGTGGCGATTGAGCCGGATCACGTAGAACCAGGAGTTCTCGCCGCCCTCGAGCAGGTAGTCGCCGATCTGGAGGGGGGCGCCGTCCCAATCGTCGTTCCAGACCGCGCCCACCTGCGTCTGCGAGTCGAACGACCACAGCACCGTCGGCGCCCGGTCCAGGGCGACGACCCGCAAGAGGTTGTCCCGCGATCCCGCGTAGTAGAGGGGGTAGCCGTCCGCGTCGCTCGTCGCCGACCCCTTCGCCAGGTCGCCGGTCTGGAGGTCGGGCCGAACGGGCATTCCCGTGTGGCCGTCGAGGAAGTGGTAGTTGTCGTCGTAGGCGCCCTCGCGGATCTCGACCCCGCCGCCGGGCCGCGGGATGGCGTTCGGCTGCCCGGTCCACCCGGTCCCGCACCAGGTGGTGGTCTCGGTCCCGACGCTCGACCTCGCGCACAGGCCACCGGTTCGCGGGTAGCGCCAGCGGACGACGGGGTGTGTCGGGAGCGGGCCCTCGCCGTAGTAGTCGCGGCTGGCGTTGCCGCGGAAGGTGCGAAGCCCTGGGTGCTTCGGGTTCATCGTCCCCAGCAGCGCCCGCTTCCGAGCGAGCGCGTGGCGCCTCCTCTGGGCCTCCTTCGAGGCTCGCCGACGCTGGCCCCGGACCGCGGCCACGGACCCGCCGCCGGAGCCGGCCGCGGCGTCGACCTTCGTCACGGTGCCGAAGACCCGCACGTAGCGGTCCCCCGACTCCCACCCGGCCGCTGCCGCAAGCGCGGCCACGACGACGACCGCGGCGACCCACACCCAGCGCACGCCCTGACACTAATCCCCTGAACGGCGCCTGCGCTCTTTCCACCGAGCTCTTTCTAGACTGACCGCGATGAAGATCGGGATCGTTGGCCTTGGATACGTAGGCCTGCCGCTCGCCGCCGCCTTCGCCGGTGTCGGCCACGATGTGGTCGGCGTCGACGTCAACTCGACCAAGCTCGAGCGCCTGCGGCGCTCCGACAGCGACGTCGAGGACGTGCCCTCGGACCTCCTGCGCGCCCTCGCCCCGCGGTTCACCGCCTCCGATGACTACCGCGCCCTGGCCGGCTGCGAGGCGATAATGATCTGCGTCCCGACGCCGCTCACCGATCACCGCGAGCCCGACCTCTCCTACCTCACGGGCGCCGCCACAGCGCTCTCCCGGGTCCTCCACGAGGGCCGCCTGGTCGTCGTCGAGTCGACCACCTACCCCGGCACCACCCGCGAGCGGGTGGCGCCGATCCTCGAGGAATCGGGGCTCGCCGCCGGCCGCGACTTCAACCTCGCCTTCTCGCCCGAGCGGATCGACCCCGGGCGTGGGTCCGACTCGATCCGGACCACACCGAAGCTCGTCGGCGGGCTCACCGACGCCTGCCGCGACCGCGCCGTCGCGCTGTACCGCGAGGTCTGCGACGAGGTGGTGGCGGTCAGCTCCCCCGAGGCGGCGGAGCTCGCGAAGCTGCTCGAGAACGTCTTCCGCGCGGTCAACATCGCGCTCGTCAACGAGCTCGCCCAGCTCTGCGACCGGCTCGGCATCGACGTCTGGGAGGTGATCGACGCCGCGGCGACGAAGCCGTTCGGGTTCATGCGCTTCGAGCCCGGACCCGGGATGGGCGGCCACTGCATGCCGGTCGACCCCTTCTACCTCGCCTACAAGGCGCGCGAGCTCGGCTTCTACACCGAGTTCATCGAGCTCGCCGGCAAGATCAACCAGGCCCAGCCGGAGTTCTGCGTCGACCGAATCGCGCGGGCGCTCAACGACGCGCGCAAGCCGGTCCGGGGCTCGCAAGTGCTGCTGCTGGGCGTCGCCTACAAGGCCGGCGTCTCCGACCTCCGCGAGGCGCCGGCGCTGAAGATGGTCCCGCTCCTGCGCGAGCTCGGCGCCGCGGTCTCCTATCACGACCCGCACGTCCCCGAGCTCGGCGAACTCGGGCTGCGCTCGCAGCCGCTCGACGAGGCGCTGGGCGCGGCCGACCTCGCCTGCATCGTCACGGCCCACCGGGAGGTCGACTACGAGCGCGTCGTCGCGGAAGCCCCTGTGGTCCTCGACCTGCGCGGGGTGACGCACGGCATCGAGGCCACGAACCTGGTTCGCCTCTAGGGAGCTGCTTTCACCGCGCTCGTTCGCAAGCCCCGGGGCCGCAGGGCCGACCGGCTGACGGTCGGCCTTGCGGGTTTGGCGGTCGGAACCGCCGGCAGCGTGATCGTCGGCGAGGCGGTCCGGCTCGCCCGCCGGCGGGTCCGCCAGGTGCCGGCGACGCCGACCCCGGCGGCGGCGATCGGGGCGGCGGGCCAGGCGACGCATGACACGGTGGCGGTCGTCGTCGAGGGTTACGGCGCCGCCCCGCGCGGCGAATCGATGCTGTTCAACCTCCTGGCCGGATTCGTCGGCGCGTTCGCCCTGGTGCGGCTCTCGACCGCCGGCATCCGCGGTGGCTGGTGGCCGTCCCGCAACGTCAGGGTCGGCGGCCGCCACATCCACCACTTCGTGCCCGGGATCCTGCTCGCATTCGGATCCGGCGGGGCCGCGCTCCTCACCGGGAGCGAACGGGCCGAGCGGCTGCTCGCCTTCCCGTTCGGGGCGGGGATCGGCCTCACCTTCGATGAGGCCGCGCTCCTGCTCGACCTCCGCGACGTCTACTGGAGCCGCGAGGGCGTGGTGAGCGTCCAGGTGAGCCTCGGCACCACCGCGCTCCTGGGGGCGACGATCCTGACGCTGCGGATGCTCCGCCGCGGCGAGCGGCGGGTCGAGCGCCAGGGCCTGATCCCGACCGAGGCGGGCGAGATCGCGACGCCGGTCCCGGTCCCTGCCTGAGCGCTCAGGCCCCGAGCCGGTAGCGGGCGAACAGCTCGCCGGTCCGCTCCTCGTGAAGGAGCCAGGCGAGCTCGAGCTCCCGCACCCGCTCGGCGAGGTCGACGACCAGCCCGGGGCCCGAGCCGCCGGCGAGCTTCGGGGCGCGGGTGATGAACAGCTCATCGACCAGCCCGAGGTCGATCAGCTGGGCGTGGAGGCGTGGCCCGCCCTCGCACAGGAGCGCGCGCACGCCGCGCTCGCGCCGGAGGTGGGCGAGGGCGGCGCCGAGATCGACCGCGCCGTCATGCCGCACGACGCGTACCGGGGTTGCGGTGTCCGGCGGCTCGACGTCCGAGTAGGTGAAGATCAGGATCCTCCCGTGCCCCTCGGTGAAGAGCGGAGCGTCCCAGGGCAGGTCCAGGCGGCCCGAGACGATCACCATCAGCGGGTCGTGCGGCAGGCCCTCGCGCTCACGGCGCTCGCGCTTCGCCTCGTCCCGGACCACGCGTCCGTAGCGCTCGGAGCGCATCGTCCCGGCGCCGATCATCACCGCGTCGACGCGGGTCCGCAGCCCGACCAGCATCGCCGTGTCGACGTCGCTGCCGATCCTCCCCGAGCGTCCGCCGATCGTCGCGTGGCCATCGATGGTCAGAACGAAGTTGGTCACCACGTACGGGCGCTCGGCGCCGGCGCGAGCGACCAGGTCGAGGCCCTCGACCTGGGCGGCGACCGTGGTGTCGGCGACGTCGGGGGCGAGGAGGCGCACTAGCCCTGCTCGATCTCGGCGAGGTGGGCGAGGTTGGCTCGGTCGGCGTCGTCCTCGCTCGGCGCCGCCTCGAACCAGGCGTCGAGGATCTCGGCGAGCTCCGCCTCGGAGGTGGCGCGCAGGCTGAGCGCGAGGACGTTGGCGTCGTTCCACCGCCGGGCCCCGGCGGCGGTGGGGGCGTCGAGGCAGAGCGCGGCGCGGATCCCGCCGACCTTGTTGGCCGCGATCGACGCGCCGGTGCCGGTCCAGCAGCAGACGATCCCCTGCGCCGCCCGGCCCTCGGCGACGTCGCGCGCCGCCGCCTCGCTCGCCCACGCCCAGTCGTCGCGCTCCGAGTCGGCGAGGGCGCCGTGTGGGATCGGTTCGTGGCCGCGGCGGCGGAGCTCGTCGACGATCGCCGCCGCGATACCCGTTCGCTCGTCGGCGGCCACCGCGATCCGCATCGCCCCAGGTTAGGAGACGGCGACTCCGGCGCGCTCAGTCGCCGCGGGCGGCCGCCATCGCCTGCTCGAGCGTGGCGAAGACCTCGGCACGATACGCGAGGCCGTCTCGGACCTCCCAGACCTGGACGAAGCTCTGTGCGGCCTCGGCGCCACTGCCACGGCCGCGCACGATCACCTTCATCGGCACCACGATCCGCTCGCCGAGATCGATGAAATCCTCGGGCTCGAAGCGAACCTCGTCGACGACCTCATAGAAGGATTCGAAGTACCGCCTCATCCCCGAGGGGCCGCGATAGGTGTCGGGCTCGAGCGACAGTTGCGGGGGGATCGTCACCTCGAAATCGGGGTGGATGAACGGCAGCAGGGCCTCGAACCCGCCCTCGGCCATGGCGGCGAAGCCCGCTCGGAGCGCGGCGACGTCCTCCTGGCTCATCGCCCCGGCATCCCGAGCGTCCACCCGAAGCTCCGCCCGGCGAGGCGCTCGACGCGCTCCACCTCCGGGGCGAACGCGGCGGCCATCCGCGCCCGAAGCTCGGCCGGGATCTCGGGCTTCGCCGCGGCCCCGGCGTCGGGATCGTGGATCACCCGCTCCACCAGCCAGCGGAGCCGCTCGGGGAGCCGGTCGAAGTTGCGGTCGAGGCCGCGCAGCCCGGGCAGGCGAACGGCGCGGTCGAGCACCCGAAATCCACCCGACCCCTTCGCGCTCCCGGTCTCCCACTCGCGCTCGAACTCGGGCGAGGCGAAGCCGGGGTCGACGCCGCAGAACTCGAACACGCGCCGCATCGTCGCCGCCCGATCGTCCTTCAACTCCTCGCGGGAGACGATCGCCACCCGCTCGGCGCCGAACGCCTCGAGGTAGGGCTCGACCTGGTAGGCGTAGCGGCTCCGCTGCCAGTAGGCGCTGCGATCGTCGGCCAGCGCCTCGGCCAGCGGGCGCCGGTCATAACCGCCGCCGACGTTGTGGAGGTAGTGCGAGAGCAGCCGGTCGATCGGATCGCGGACCATGTAGACGACCCGGGCCTCGCCCGCCACCGAGCGCATCCGCTCCGCCACCCGCTCGAACCGGGGGCGGTTCGTGTAGTGCGGCGAGGACTCGCCGCGCACCGGCGCCTCGGGGTCGAAGTGCGAGGTATACCAGTCCCGGCCGAGGTCCCAGTTGAGCTCGGCGACGAAGAAGTTGAGCTCCTTCGGGCGCGACATCGCGACCTCCGGGTGCAGGGAGAGGTAGTGGTGCAGGCTCGTCGTTCCGCACTTCAGCCCGCCGATCACGATCAGGTTGGGGAGCGCGACGCGGCCCGTGCGGCGGCGCGCGAGCCGGCGCCGCTCGGCGACGAACCGCGCGTGGGCGCGGGCCGTCATCGCCTCGTCGGCGACGTCGCGAAAGAGCGGGGTGGCCCCCGGCGTGCCGCTCGCGGCCGCGGTCACCGCACTACGCGCCGAGCTTCTTCGCCGCCTCGCGGAAGTTCTTCGCCTGGGCCGTCGGGGCCTTGCGCCCGTCGAGCTTCTCGCCGTGGCGGTTGACCCAGATCACCGGAACGTTCATCTTCAGCAGCGGCGCGACGTCGGTGTCGTAGCCCGAGGCGATGTGGACCCACCCCTTCTTGCCCCCGATCCGCCGCGCGCACTCGCGGAAGTGGGCCGGGTCGGGCTTGTAGCTCCGAACCTGCTGGGCGGTGACCACCAGGTCGAGGTCGGTCCGCAGATGGCGGCGCGAGACGCCGAGCAGCTTGTCGTCGATGTTGGAGACGATCCCCACCTCGTAGCGGCCGCCGAGCCGGTCCATCGCCGCGTTCGCCTCTCGAAACGGCTGCCAGCGCCCGACGCTGTCGGGCAGGAACTGGGCCCGCGAGGGCTCGAGCTCCCAGCCGATCTCCTCGGCCACCTTGACCCCGGTCCGGCGCAGGACCTCGGCGTAGAGCTCGTACGAGCCGCTCATAACCTCGGCCTGGACCTCGAGGAAGCGGCTCACGAGCGCCGCCTCGTCGAAGCTCAACCCGTCCTTCTCGGCCTCGGCCCGGAACGCTTCCCCGATCCCCTTCTCCCAGTCGATCAGCGTTCCGTAGCAGTCGGTCGTGACCCAGTTGATCGTCTTGAGCGCGGGAAGCGGCATCGGCGGACGCGGGATTATGCCAAGGGGTAGCGGGCCGACCGCCGTCGGATAGTGTGATCCGATGGACCTCCTCGAGCACCACGGCAAGAAGCTGTTCGCGAAGCATGGAGTCCGTGTTCCGAGCGGGCGCCACGCGAGCACGGTCGACGAGGCGGTCGCCGCCGCCGAGGAGGTCGGCTACCCCAACGTGGTCAAGGCGCAGGTGCGGATCGGCAAGCGCGGCAAGGCCGGCGGCATCAAGCTGGCGGGGGATCGCGACGAGGCCCGCCGCCACGCCGGGTCGATCCTGGGGATGGAGATCGGCGGTTTCACGGTCCACGAGGTGTGGATCGAGGAGGCGTCGGAGATCGCCGCCGAGCTCTACGCGTCGATCATCCTCGATCGCTCGGAGAAGAAGCTGCTCGTCCTGCTCTCGGCGATGGGCGGGATGGATGTCGAGGAGATCGCCGAGCGCGATCCGAGCGCGCTCGTCCGCCGCCACCTCGAGCCCGGCGAGGCGCTCACCGCCGAGCTTGGCCGCGAGCTTGCGGAGCGGGCCGGGATCGACGAGGACGTCCGCGACGGCGTCGGCGCGATGCTGGCCAGCCTCCACGAGGTGGCGATCGAAGAGGACGCGACGCTGATCGAGGTCAACCCGCTGATCGTCACCGCCGACCGCGAGGTGGTGGCGCTCGACGCCAAGGTGACGATCGACGGCAACGCGATATTCCGCCACCCGGACTTCGCCGACCTCCGCGACCTCTCCGCCGAGGATCCGCAGGAGCGGATGGCGAAGGAGAAGGGGATCACCTACGTCAAGCTCGACGGCGACGTCGGGATCCTCGGCAACGGCGCCGGGCTCTGCATGTCGACGCTCGACGTCGTCGCCCAGGCGGGCGGGCATCCCGCGAACTTCCTCGACGCCGGCGGTGGCTCGAAGGCCGAGGCGATCGTGAACGCGCTGGAGGTGATCACGTCCGACCCGAAGGTGCGGGCGATCCTCTTCAACATCTTCGGCGGCATCACCCGCTGCGACGAGATCGCGAAGGGGATCATCGAGGCCTCGAAGCAGATCGAGATCGGCGTCCCGCTCGTCGTCCGCCTCGACGGCACCAACTCCGACGAGGGGCTCGCGCTGCTCGCGGAGGCCGACCTTCCGAACCTGACCCAGGAGAAGACGATGCTCGGAGCGGCGGAGCGGGTCGTGGAACTGGCCGCATGAGCATCATCGTCGGAGAGGACACGAAGCTCGCGGTCAGCGGCCTCACCGGGCGCGAGGGGAGCTTCCATGGCCTGCGCAACCGGGCGTACGGCACCGACCTGGTGGCCGGCGTCACGCCGGGCAAGGGCGGGCAGGACGTCGAGGGTGTGCCGGTGTTCGAGGAGATCGCCGAAGCCGTCGCCGAGCGGGGGGCGAACACCTCGATGATCTTCGTCCCCGCGCGGTTCGCCGCCGCCGCCATCGACGAGGCGATCGACGCCGGGGTGGGGACGGTGATCGCGATCACCGAGGGAATCCCCGTCCACGACATGCTGAAGACCTACTGGAAGGCGAGGGAGGCCGGGGTTCGCCTGATCGGCCCGAACTGCCCCGGCGTCCTCTCGCCCGGGAAGGCGAACGTGGGGATCATCCCGGCCCAGTTCTTCGACCGCGGGGGGATCGGCCTGGTCTCGAAGTCCGGGACGCTCACCTACCAGATCGGCAACGAGCTCAAGCAGGCCGGGCTCGGCAACTCGACGATCGTCGGCATCGGCGGCGACCCGATCGTGGGGTCGGACTTCATCGACGTCCTCGCCCTGTTCGAGGCCGACGAGGAGACCGAGCTGATCGTGATGGTCGGCGAGATCGGCGGCGACGCCGAGGAGCGGGCCGCCGACTACATCGCCGAGTCGCTGACGAAGCCGGTGGTCGGGTACATCGCCGGGTTCACCGCTCCCGAGGGCAAGCAGATGGGCCACGCCGGGGCGATCATCTCCGGCTCGTCGGGGACCGCGCAGGCCAAGAAGGACGCGCTCGAGGCGCGCGGGGTCAGGGTCGGCCGCTCGCCGACCGAGACCGCGCAGCTCGCCGCCGAGTCGGTCGCCGCGGCAAGGTGAGATATGAGGAGCTTTAGCTCCGAAAGAGGCGTGTAAGGGCGCCGCAGGCGCCCGCAAGTTATTCGACCGCCACTGCCTGGCGTACACTCGGCGTCGAGTGCCGGCCGACGCGATCAGCTTCGCCCGCGGCGCCCCGAGCGCCGACATCCTCCCCCGCGAGCTGGTCCGCGAGGCGGCCGCGCGAGCGCTTGAGTCCGACTGGGAGCGGGCGCTCTCCTACGGAGGGGGCCGCGGCCACCCCGGCCTCTGCGAGTGGATCGCGAACGTCCACGGCGTCGACGTCGACCAGGTGATGGTCACCAACGGCTCGCTCGAGGGCGGCGCGCTGCTGTTCGAGCACTTCGTCGAACCCGGCGACCGGGCGATCGTCGAGCAGCCCTCCTACGACCGCACGCTGCTGCTCCTCAGGCGGCGGGAGGCGACGATCACCGGGGTCCCGCTCGACGCCGACGGCATCAACCTCAGCTACCTCGAGGAGACGCTCGAGGTCGGGTCGCGGCCGGCGCTGGTCCACATCATCCCCAGCTTCCACAACCCGGCCGGCTGCACGCTGTCGGACGCCAAGCGCCATCGCCTCGTCGAGCTCGCCGCCGACTACGAGCTGCGGATCCTCGAGGACGACCCCTACGCCGAGATCTACTTCCACCACGACGAGCCTGTGGCGACGATGCTCTCGATCGACGAGGGCGGGCGGATCGTCTACGCCTCCTCGTTCTCGAAGACGGTGAGCCCCGGGGTCAGGGTCGGCTACCTGGTCGGTCCGGCGGCGGAGATCGCCGCCCTCGCGAAGCGGGCGAACGAGACCTACATCTCGCCGAACATGCTCGCCGAGTCGATCGTCTTCGAACTCTGCCGCTCCGGGGGCCTCGCCGAGAACATCGACATGGTCCGCCGCTCGCTGCGCGAGCGCCGCGACGCGCTCGTCGACTCGCTGCGGGAGCTTGTCCCGGAGGCGGACTTCGTCGTTCCCGAGGGCGGCTACTTCCTCTGGCTCACGCTCGGCAACGACGTCGACTGCGCCGAGCTGCTCCCGGTCGCAAAGGAGGAGGGCGTTGCGTTCGTCCCCGGCGCCGACTTCATGCTCGAGGGCGGCCGCTCGAGCCTGCGGCTGTCGTTCGCGAGCGTGCCGGTGGAGCGGGTCGGAGAGGGCGTCGCCAGGCTGGCCCGAGCGCTCGACCGCGTGCGCTCGGCGGCGGTCGCCTGATATTCCCTAATACGGTCGACAATGCCCCCTGGTGTTCGCGACCTCGCGAATACTTACCGGCGGTTCACATCAGGTTTAGGCGACCGACCTACGCTCGGCGCGGGATGGACGAAGAAGGGACCACCAGGAGGAGCACGATGACCCCGGTTTGGATGATTGAGGGATCGCGCGAGCTCGATCCGATCAGCGAGCGCAAGCTGGCCGAGCGTCGCTTCTCGGCGTTGGCGGCGGCGATCCGCGAGCACGAGGCCAACGTTCGGCGGCGCGAGTACCTGATCCGCCCGCAGGACGCCCAGCTCTACCGGCGACTGCGCCAGATCTGCGGCGACGCCGGCTAGCGCCGGAAGCTTCGGCTAGCGCCCGTAGCGGTCGCTCGACAGCACGAGCTGCTCGGGCAGCGGCGCGCGCGGCGGCGGCGAGGGATCGGCGCGGACCGAGACGGTCTCGGCCACGCTCCGCGAGACGACGTGGCTGTCCTCTGGAGAGCTGACGACGACCTGGTCGCCGTCGGAGCTCGAGAGCGTGCCCTCCAGTCCGGGATGTAGCCCCGCCTCCTTCAGATAGTGGAGAAGCTCCTCGGCCTCGTTCTCGAAGCGCAGGATCTGAACCCTGGCGCCCGGCTCAACGTCGGCGAGCAGCGCCCCCTGCTCGCGGTCGCCGGGCATGAGCGGATGCCCGTGGGGGCAGGTCCTGGCGTCGCCGATCGCGGCAAGCATCCGTTCCTCCAGCACCGGCGACATCGCGTGCTCGAGTCGCTCGGCCTCCTCGTGGACCTCGTCCCAGGGGACCCCGAGGACGTCGGTGAGGAAGCGCTCGATGAGCCGGTGCCGGCGGACGATCGCCGCCGCATGCCGGCGGCCGTCGTCGGTGAACGACAGCGCTTTGTCGCCGCCGCGAACGACGTAGCCGTCGCGCTCGAGGCGGCCGATCATCTCGTGGACGGTCGGCGCGGAGAGCTGCATCGCGCGCGCGATGTTGGCGCCGGTGATCGGCAACCCGGCCTCCTCGAGCCAGAACATGATCTGGAGGTACTCCTCCTCGGCGACCGTGGCGACGTCGCTGCTCACCGTCCCGATGGTAGTCGCGTGGTCGTCAGCGCATCGCGAGCGTCGAGACCACCGCCTCGTAGAACCCGTCGCCCATCGCCCCCTCGGTGACGGTCGCGGTCTCAGAGCGCGCCAGCGCCTCGCGGAGGGCGGGGTCGCGGGCGGGGCCGTTGGCGACGACGAAGAAACGCCCGACCGCCGCCGCCGCGTCGAGATCCTCGAGCGAGTCGCCGACCGCGATGCACCGCTCGGGCGGATAGCCGCGCGCGCGGAGGTGGAAGGCGACCGCCTTCGCCTTGCTTGCCCCGCCCGGGACCAGGTGGTAGGCGTGAGGGGTGTCGACGCCCGCCAGCGGCGTCGAGATCGCGCCGTTGTCGAGGAACCGCAGATCCTCGTGACCGGCCTCGACGAGCGCCGCGTTCGCCTCGTCGACATCGACTCTGCCCCGGAAGAGGTGCGAGAGGACGCGGTCGCGGTGCCAGGGGGTGTGCCATTCGAGCCGCCCGGGGAAGCGCTCGAACAGTAGGTCGGGGACGCCGGCGGCGAGCAGGCGCTCGGCCGGCGTGGAGTCCCCGTCGGGAGTCCAGTCGCCGGTCAGATAGGTTCGCTCGCCGTCGATCACCACCCCGCAGCCGGCCTCGTAGATGTAGGAGGTCTGGCCGATCAGACGCGAGTCGGCCATCACCTGCGCCTCCCGCCGCCCGGACATGATCACCACCTCGACGCCGGCCCGATGGCAGGCCTCGAGCGCCCGCGCCTGGGCCATCGAGAAGTTGCCCTCGGAGTCGCGGAACAGCGAGCCGCCGCGCCCGAGAAGGGTGCCGTCGAGGTCGGTGTAGACGCAGCGGAGGGGCATGGGGGCCGGGCGCTACGGTAGCCGCGTGGGCGATGAGCGCGTTTGGCGGCTGCGCGGCGAGGAGCTGCGGTTCCCACCGTCGCGTGCGGTGGGGATCGTCAACGTCACCAACGACTCGTTCTTCGCCGGCGCGCGCAGCGGGACACCCGAGCTCGCGGTCGCCGCCGGTCTCGACCTCGCCGCCGCCGGCTTCGACCTCCTCGACGTCGGCGCCGTCGCGGCGCGGAGCGGCCCCCCGGTCGCCGCCGCCGACGAGATCGCCCGGCTCGCTCCGGCCGTCGAGCGGCTCGCGGCTTCGTCCGGCGTCCCGGTGATCGCCGACACCTTCTCCGCGCC
>JBKPNB010000022.1:0-4940 GCA_046732395.1 Actinomycetota bacterium
GGGCAGGGCCGAGCGCGCCGCGGCGCCCGCCGAGCCGCCCACGTAGGCGGCCCGGGCGCCAGCGCGCGCTGCGTTCGCCGCGCTCCACAGCGCCCATCCGGCGAGCCCGAGCTGTGCGACGAGGAGGGCGACGACTACCAACGCCGGGAGCGTCGCGACCAATTCCACCGAGGCCTGGCCGGTCTGATCGCGGAGGCGACACCGACGAGGAGACATGCGCCGAGGCTAGGTCGGAGCGGATCGCACGTCGCGCGCCCAGCGTGTCAAGAGCCCGGCGCGGGCGTCACGAATCTGTCAGGGGCCCCTCAGCCGGCCGGGGGGCCCCTCAGAACCGGTTCGCCTCGACCCAGACCCGGGCGACGACGATGATCCCGAGCGCCAGCAGGCCGACCCAGACCAGCGTCCCGGCGGCGCTGTCGAGGAGGCTGTCGGCGCCGGCGATCATCAGCACGATGAGGCCGACGCCGGCGTAGAGGATCGCCCGCTCACGGTCGGGGAGCGAGGAGATCGTCAGCCGGTTCTCGCGGTAGAGCTGCCGCGCGGCGAAGCCGATCGTGACCAGGAACGCGATCACCAGCACGGCGATCGCGGCCTCCGCGGCGTTGCCGCCGCCGGGGACGAACGCGACGCCGAGGGCGAGCAGCGCGATGATCGCGATGTCGCGGACAGTGCCGATGCGGGGATGGTAGACGGGCGGGGCCTCCGGTCCCGCGAGCAGTTAGGAGGCGGCGATCGCGCTCGCCGCCGGGATCACCGCCAACTGGCGCGTTATGCACCGTATGCGGGAATAAAGCGCCAAGCGCGGCGATTTTCTCGCCCGGGGAGCCGGCCCCTCCGCCTCCCTCGCTCTCCGCGGGTCCAAACCCGCGGCCGGAGCTATTTCTGCGTCATCACGATCACGCCGAGGACCACCGCGCCGAGGCAGGCGGCGAGCGCGATCGCGGCCAAGGTGCCGAACGCGGCAGCGGCGCCGGTCCGCCCGTCGCGGCCGAGCTCGACGACGCGCACGATCCCGAGGATGGCGATCGAGAACACGAGCGTGATCCCGACCCCGGCGGCGAGCGCGGCGACGACGGTCTGCCAGAGCGCGTTGGTGTCGACGATCGTGCCCACCGCTCTCAGCTTGCCGGGACCGGCTCGCTCTGCTGGGCCCGCCGCAGGAGCGCGAGCGCCGTCGCCGCCAGCCCGAGAGCGGCCACCACCACCGGCCCCGCCGCGCCGGTGCCGAACAGCCGCGTCACTTCGTAGGCAACGGCGCCGATCGCCGCCGCCGCGGGCAGCGTCAGCACCCAGGCGGCGGCGATGTTCCCGGCCACGCCCCAGCGCACCGCCGACAGCCGCTTGCCGGCGCCGGCGCCCATCACCCCGCCCGCGATCACCTGGGTCGTCGACAGCGGGAAGCCGAAGTGGGTCGAGGCGAGGATCACCGCCGCGCCCGCCCCCTGCGCCGAGAACCCCTGCGCGGGGTCCATGCGGATGATCCTGGAGCCCATCGTGCGGATGATTCGCCAGCCGCCGGAGTAGGTCCCGAGTGCGATCGCGGTCGCCGCCGAGATCACCACCCAGGTCGGCACGTGGAAGTTGTTGGCCGAGATGTCCCCGTTGGCCACCAGCGCCAGCGTGATCACCCCCATCGTCTTCTGGGCGTCGTTGGTCCCGTGGGCGAGCGCCAGCAGGCCCCCCGACGCCACCTGGCCGAGCCGGAATCCCCGGATCACCGGCCCGGGGCGCTGCGACCCGACGATCCGGTAGCAGACGACGATCGCGATCCCGCCGACGATGAACGCCAGGATCGGGGCGATCACGGCCGGGATCAGGACCTTGCCGAGGAGCCCCTCGCCGAGGATCGCGCTCGCGCCCGCGGCGGCGAACGCCGCGCCGACGACGCCCCCGATCAGGGCGTGCGACGAGCTCGACGGCAGCCCCAGATACCAGGTGATCAGGTTCCACGAGATGGCACCGACGAGGCCGGCGAAGACGACCGTCGGGGTGATCGCGCCGGCGGAGACGATGTCCTGGGCGACGGTGGCGGCCACCGCCAGCGAGATCACGGCGCCGACGAAGTTGAGGATCGCCGCGTAGCCGATCGCCAGCCGCGGCGGCATCGCCCGGGTCGAGATCGAGGTGGCGACGACGTTGGCGGTGTCGTGGAAGCCGTTGGTGAAGTCGAACGCGAGCGCCGTCCCGACGACGATGACTAGGACGACATCGTTGTGCATCGGCCCGGCGAGGCGATGGTCTGCAGCAGCCTCATGCGTTCTTGATGACGATGCCCTCGAGGGTGGTGGCGGCGGACTCGGTGGCGTCGATTGCCCGCTCGAGCCGCAGGAAGATGTCCCGCCAGCGGATCACGACCATCGGGTCGATCCCATCGGCGAACAGGGAGGCGACGGCATCGCGATAGAGGCGGTCGCCGTCGTTCTCGAGCCGGTGGATCTCGATCCAGTACTGCTCGAGGTTCTTGAAGCCGCGCAGCCGGGCGAGCGCCGCGGCGAGCTGTTCGCACGACTTCACGAGCACATCGGCGAGAGCGAGCGACTGCTCCATCGGGGCCTCGATCCTGTAGAGGCCCATGAAGTCGGCGGTCTCCTCGGTGTAGTCGACGATGTCGTCGATGTTGGATGCCAGCGCGTAGATGTCCTCGCCGTCGATGGGGGTGACGAAGGTCGAGTTCACCCGCTGGGCGAGGTCGTGGGTGATCCGGTCGCCCTCCTGCTCCGCGAGCAGGATCTCGCGCGCCAGCCCGGCCTCGTCGGGCCAGTTGCCGAGCATCTGACGGAGGAGCCGGGCCGCCCGCACCGTGTTCTGGCCGGCCTCGTCGAAGAGGATGAAGAAGGTCCGATCGTGCGGGATCAGCGAGGGGAGCGGCATCTCGGCGCCAAGCTACCAATCCGCGAGCACCGCGGCGATCCGCTCCGCCGCATGACCATCCCAAAATCGCGGAGGTTGCGGCGCCTCGGCCCGGCGCGCGGCGAGGAGCGCCGGGATCTCGGCGATGCGGCCCGGATCGAGCCCCAGCACGGTGTTGGTTCCCTCCCTGACGGTCACCGGCCGCTCGGTGTTGGCGCGGAGGGTGAAGCAGGGGATCCCGAGATAGGTCGTCTCCTCCTGGATTCCGCCGGAATCGGTCAGCACCGCGGCGGCGTCCGACTCGAGCGAGAGGAAGTCGAGGTAGCCGACCGGATCGAGCAGACGAACGCCCGGGACCTCCCGGTCGCCGAGCATCTTTCGGGTCCGCGGATGAACGGGAAACGCGACCGGGAGCTCGCGCGCCACCGCGGCGAGCGCCGACATCGCCTCGTCGAGCAGCGGGCCGTCGACGAGCGCGGGCCGGTGAAGGGTGACGAGCAGGTAGCCGCGCGCCTCGAGCCCGTGGGCGGCGGCCGCCGCCCGGCCGCGGAAGCGATCCTCGAGCGCGACCAGGGTGTCGATCATCGTGTTGCCGACGAACTTCATCCGCTCGGGGTCGATCCCCTCCCGCTCGAGGTTGGCCACCGCGTCGTCGGAGTGGAGGAACAGGAGCTCGGCGAGCTGGTCGACGAGGACCCGGTTGAACTCCTCCGGCATCGTGCGGTCGAAGCTCCGCAGCCCGGACTCGACGTGCGCGACCGGGATCTCGAGTTTCGCCGCGGTCAGCGCCGCGGCGAGCGTCGAGTTGACGTCGCCGGGGACGAAGACCAGGTCGGGGCGCTCGGCGAGGAGCACCGGCTCGAGCCGGTCGAGGACCCGCGCCGTCTGCTCGGCGTGCGAGCCCGACCCCACCCCGAGCGCGTGGTCGGGCTCGGGCAGCCCGAGCTCGGCGAAGAAGATCTCCGACATCTCGCGGTCGTAGTGCTGGCCGGTATGGACGATGGTGCTCGGCCAGTCCGGGAACCGCTCGCGGAGCGCGGCGATCACCGGCGCCATCTTCACCAGGTTCGGCCGGGTCCCGACGACGTGGAGGAGGTGCACAGCGGGCGTTCGGCGCCGCGCGCGCTCAGAGATAGTTGGTTCGCGCTCGGCCCGGAATGACTCGGCCTTGCTTGAGCCTCGCACTCACGGGAGCGCGTCGATCCGGCCCGCCAGCTCGAAGTCGCTCGAGGTGAGGCCGCCGGCGGCGTGCGTGGTGATGGTGACCGTCACCTTGTCCCAGGAGATCTCGAGGTCGGGGTGGTGGTTCATCTCCTCGGCCGGCTCGACCATCGAGTCGACGAACCGGATCGAGCCGACGAAGTCGCCGCGCTCGAACGTCTTGTGGATCGCGTCGCCCTCGCGCTCCCAGCCGTCGAGCTCGCCGAGCCGAGCCTCGATCTCCTCATCGCCCAGCAGGTCCATGGATTCCACGGACCGAAGCCTATAGTCGTCGGCAGATGAGGATCGCGAGCCTCGTCCCGTCCGCGACCGAGGCGCTGTTCGCGCTCGGGCTCGGCGACCGGGTGGTCGCCGTCACCCACGAGTGCGACTTCCCGCCCGAGGCGACCGGGCTCCCCCGGCTCACCCGCAGCGTCCTTCCGGATGACCTGCCGAGCGCCGAGATCGACGCCCGGGTCCGCGAGCTCGTCGGCGCCGGCGAGGCGCTCTACGAGCTCGACGAGCCAACGCTCGCCGACCTCGGCCCGGAGCTGATCGTGACCCAGGCCGTCTGCGAGGTCTGCGCCGTCTCCTACGACGACGTGCGCGCCGTCGCCGCCCGGCTCCGCTCCCGGCCCCGCGTCCTATCGCTCGATCCGTCGCGGCTGGGGCAGGTCCTGGCCGACATCGAGCAGCTCGGGACCGCCGCGGGCGAGCCGGGCGCCGGCCGCGCGCTCGGCGCCGAGCTCACCGCCCGCCTGCGCCGAGTCGAGGTCGAGGTTGCCGGGCTCGGCCGCCCCCGCGTCGCGGCGCTCGAGTGGCTCGACCCGCCGTACGTCGCGGGCCACTGGGTGCCGGAGATGGTCGCCGCGGCGGGCGGGGTCGAGGTC
>JBKPNB010000023.1:0-4495 GCA_046732395.1 Actinomycetota bacterium
GCAGAGCACCGCGACGAATGTGATCGCGGAGGTCGGCCCCGCCGGTGCGCCTCGGACGGTGATCGTCCTCGTCCACCACGACTCCGCGCACCCGGGGCTCGTGTTCCACCCGGCGATCCCGGACGCGATCGAGCGCCACGCGCCGAGGCTGTTCGAGCTCGGCGACACGAGTCCGCCGCTGATGTGGCCGGCAGTCCTTGGCCCTGCGCTATCCGCGGCGGGCGCGCTCACCGGACGCCGGAGTGTGTCGCGGGCCGGCGCGGTGCTCTCGGCCGCCTTCGTGGCGGCGATGGCGGATATCGGCTCGCGCAAGGCGGTGCCCGGTGCGAACGACAACGGGAGCGGCGTCGTCGCCCTGCTCGCCCTGGCGCGCGCCCTCGCCGCGCGCCCGCCAGGCTCGGTACGCGTCGTTTTGGTCTCGACCTCGGAGGAGGCGCTCTGCGAGGGCATGCGCGGATTCGCCCGGCGCCATTTCGACGAGCTTCCGCTCGCCGACACATTCTTCATCACGCTCGACACGATTGGCTCGCCGCGACTGCTCGTCCTGCGGGGCGAGGGCATGCTCGGGGTCCAGCGCTATCCGACCGAGGCCCTGGAGCTGGTCGACGGGCTCGCGGCCGAGCTCGGCATCGATCTGATCCCCGGCGTCGTGCTGCGAAACGCGACCGACGGCATCTACCCGCTCGCCGCCGGCTACCGCTGCGCGACCATCTGCTCGGCCGACCACCGCGTCCTGCCGTCGAACTACCACTGGCCGACCGACGTGCCGGAGAACGTCGAGTTCGGCACGCTCGCCAACGGGATCAGGCTGGCGGAGGCCACGATCCGCCGCCTCGACCGAACCTGGCTCTGACCCACCTCTAGAGGTGCGCGGAATGCCTCTCGATGATCCGGCCGAAGTCGACGCCGGCGGGCAGGGTCCCGAATGCGCGGCCCCAGTCGCCCTCGAGCCGTGAGGCGCAGAAGGCGTCGGCGACGGCCGGGTCGCCGTAGCGGACCAGTAGCGAGGCCTGGAGGGCGAGCGCCATCCGCTCGACGAGCTGCCGCGCGCGCGCCTCGATGCCGTCGGCGTCGGCCAGGTCGCGGCGGAGCGCGGCGCCGAAGGTGTCGAGTCGAGGCTCGGCCACCGCCCCCGCGCCGACCTCGTTCGCAAACGCCCCCACCGCCTCGGGGCTGCGGGCCATCGCCCGCAGGACGTCGAGCGCCTGAACGTTCCCCGAGCCCTCCCAGATCGAGGCGAGCGGGGCCTCGCGGTAGAGCCGCGGCAGCCCGGACTCCTCGACGTAGCCGTTGCCGCCGAAGCACTCGAGTGCCTCGACGGCATGCGCCGGCGCTCGCTTGCAGACCCAGTACTTGAGGACGGGCGTGGCGAGCCGGCGGACCAGTCGTGCTTCCTCAGACCCCGACGCCCCCGGAGGCGAAGCCGAGGAGGCGTCGGGCAGTTGTGCGTGGGCCTCGTCGAAGCGCCGCGCGAGCCACATGCCGGCGATCGTCGCCGCCTCGGATTCGATCGCGAGATCGGCGAGAACGTTCCTCATCAGCGGCTGCTCGACGAGGCGCTTCCCGAACGCCGAACGGTGCTCGCATTGGTTGATCGCCGCGGCCGTCCCCCACCGCATCCCCGCCGCGCAGCCGATCACGCAGTCAAGGCGGGTGTGGTTGACCATCTCGATGATCGTCGCCACCCCGCGGCCCTCCTCGCCGACCATTCGCGCCCAGGCCGAGCGGAACTCGACCTCGGATGAGGCGTTCGAGCGGTTCCCGAGCTTGTCCTTGAGGCGCTGGATTCCGAACCGGTTGCGCTCGCCGTCGGGCGTGAAGCGGGGGAGGAGGAAGCACGAGAGGCCTGCGTCGGTCTGCGCGAGGACCAGGAAGGCGTCGCACATCGGCGCCGAGCAGAACCACTTGTGGCCGGTGATCTCGTGCTCGGCGCCGGGCCCGCCGCCGGCGAGCGGCAGGGCGACGGTGGTGTTCGCACGGACATCGGAGCCGCCCTGCTTCTCGGTCATCGCCATCCCGCAGAGCGCTCCGGACTTTTCCGGCGCCGGGCGGAGCGCGCCGTCGTAGTCGAGCGAGCGCAACCGCGGCTCCCACTCCGCCGCCAGCTCGGGCTGCTTGCGAACCGTGGGGATCGCCGAGTAGGTCATCGAGATCGGGCAGCCGACGCCGGCCTCGACCTGGGCGAGGAGGATGAAGAGCGCCGCCCGCGCGACGTGGGCCCCGGGTTGCGGTTCCCGCCACGGCGAAGCATGGAGTCCTTCGCCGATCCCGAGCCGCATCAGCTCGTGCCAGGCGGGGTGAAATTCGACCTCGTCGATCCGGTTCCCGAACCGATCGTGGGTGCGGAGCCTGGGCGGGTTCTCGTTCGCGAGCCGGCCGAGCTCGATGACGTCGGGGCGGCCGCAGACCGCGCCGAGCGCCCGCGCTCGGTCGGCGGCCCAGCCGCCGCCCTCGCGCTCGAGCGCTTCGGCCAAGACCCGGTCGGCCGCGAACACGTTGTAGCCCTCGAGCGGGGCCGACTGGTTGAAGACCTCGTGGGTGGCGGCCGCGGGTCGTTCCTCAAGCTGGGACACGTACAGGCTCCTTTCCGGTCACAGAGCGGATGCAGAAATCTCGCAGCGCGCCGACGAGCGCCCCGGGATCGTGGGGGCCGGCGGTCGGCGAGAGCGGCCCGACCATCGCCTCCGCAATCGCACCGACCAGCGCCGCGGCGCTCGTCGCAGCATCCTGGTCGGGCAGATCCCCGGCGGCGATCCCGGCCTCGATCACGCCCGCGAGGGCGTCGCGGTAGGCGCGGCGGAAGACGAGCCGCTCAGCCTCCACGGCGGGATCGACCGGTTCGGCGATCAGCGCCCAGGCGAACCGCCGCGCGCGCAGCGCGCGCCGGGCGAAGGTTTCGACCGCGGCGTCGATCCTCGCGCCGGCGTCCCCCTCGGTTTCGGCGGCCGCGCGCGCGAGCGCGTCGACCTCGCGCTGGGAAGCGCGCCGGAAGACGTCGGCGAAGAGGTCCGCCTTCGACGGGAAGTGACGGTAGACGGTGCCGGTGGCGACGCCGGCGCGGTCGGCGACGGCGGCGACCTGCGCCTCGGCGTAGCCGCCGTGGGCGATCAGCTCGCGGGCGGCGGCGACGATCCGCTCCCGGACGGCCTGCCGCCTCGCCTCGGTCCGCTCCGTCGCCCGGTAAGCCACGATAAGAAGTGAATCACGATTCACACCTTCTGTCAACGCGATCGCGGGCGTTCGCGTCCATATCCTTCGAGCGTGGCCGAGTCGGGCGACCCAGCGGTTCGCTCGACCGAGCTCTGGGCCGCGCTCTCGCTCGCCACCGACCTCGGCACCGGGCAGCCGCTGGGGCATGGACTCCGCACATCGGTGCTCGCGGTTCGGCTCGCGGAGCTCGTCGGCGCCGACGAGGCGACGGCCGCCGACGCGCATTCGCTCGGCCTCCTGCACGCAATCGGCTGCACCGCCGACGCCCACGAGGCCGCAATTCGCTACGGCGACGACATCGCGGCCCGGGCCGACCTTTCCCGGGTCGATCCCTCGAGCTCCCGCGAGCTGCTCGGGTTCGCCCTTCGCCAGGCCGGCGTCGGGACCTCGCCCCCGGTCCGCATCGCGCGCATCGTCGAGACGGTCGCCGCCGGGACCGACCGGCAGCGCCGAGGCTTCGCCGGCCAGTGCGAGGTCGCCGAGCGGCTTGCCGAGGGCCTCGGGGCGGCCCCCGGCGCCCGGCGCGGACTCCACTTCGCCTTCGCGCGCTGGGATGGCCGGGGCTTTCCGGCCGGCGCCGCGGGTGAGTCGATCCCGCAGGCGGCGCGCCTTCTCCACGTCGCGCGCGACGCCGACCTCTTCTTCGCGGTCGGAGGGGTCGAGGCGACGACGAGAGTACTTGCGGCCCGGGCGGGGGCGGCGTACGAGCCGCGGATCGCCGAGCGCTTCGCCGCCAAAGCGGTCGAGCTGTTCGCGGGGCTCGACGAGGGCCTGGCCTGGGCGGCGGCGCTCGGCGCCGTGCCAGGCGAGCCACGGATCCTTGCCGCCGACGAGCTCGACGAGGCGTGCCGCGCCGCCGGCGACCTCGCCGATCTGAAGTCGCCGTACACCCTCGGCCACGCCCGGGCCGTCGCCGACCTCGCCGAGAGCGCCGCCCGGGGCCTCGGCTTCGCCGAGGCGGAGCTCGCGAATACCCGCCGCGCCGCGCTCCTCGCCGACCTCGGGCGGATCGGGGTCTCGACCGCGATCTGGGACAAGCCGCGGTCGCTCAGCGAGCCCGAGTGGGAGCGCGTGAGGCTCCATCCCTACTTCACCGAGCGGGCCCTGTCCCCCTCCGCCGGGCTCGCCGCGATCGCGGAGATCGCCGCCCGCCACCAGGAGCGGCTCGACGGCTCGGGCTACCCCCGGGGGCTGACGGCGAGCGAGCAGCCGATGGCGGCGCGGCTGGTGGCCGGCGCCGACGCGTTCGCCGCGATGGTAGAGCCGCGGCCGCACCGGCCCGCGC
>JBKPNB010000024.1:0-17399 GCA_046732395.1 Actinomycetota bacterium
GTCGATCACCTTCGGCCGCACGCAGCTCGGTCCGCCCGCGAACGGCTTCGAGCAGATGTCGACGTCGACGCGGCCGCTCCGGGCGTCGCCGTGCTGGGAGGCCTGGAGCTGGTACTGCCAGCGGGCGTTCGGCGGGGAGACGATTCGATCGCCGGACGCGCCGCGATCGCCGGCGGCCGCCGGTCCGGCCGCGGCGCTCGCGCCGAGCGCCAGCGCGGAGAGGGCCGCCGCGGTGACGAGCGCCCGCCTCATCGCACCGCCCCCCGGGCGATCACCCGCATCTCCCCCTCGACGACACCCCCGCGCACCGCCCACAGCGTGTCGTGGAGGTTGACGCAGGTGCAGGCGTGGTTGGGGATCACCGCGACCCGCTCGCCGACTTCGGGGCCGGCCGACCCTCCGTCGACGCGGCAGATCGCGTGCTCCTCGTTCAGGGCCTCGATCTCGATCTCGGGGTGGTCGGGGACGGCGCCGTATCCGCCCCGGCCGCCGGGCGCAGGCGCCTCGCTCAGCGTCTTGCTGCCGCAGTCGAGCACCGCCCGGCCCGGGACGCTGCGGGAGACGACGGTCGCCTGCACCGTCAGCGCGCAGTCGGAGAGCGAGAACGGGTCGACCGCCTCGACGCGGTCGAGGAGGGCGTAGTTGCCGGGGCGAAGCTCGGTCACGGGCATCAGGTGCGACAGGAACAGGGTCGCCGTCGACCCGCCCGAGACCCGCTCGCGGCTGATGCCGGCCGCGTCGAATCGCTCGATCGCGTCCCGAAGCAGCGCGCTCACCGGCTCGATCCCGGCGGCGACATCTTCCCTCGGGCCGCGGAGGTGTCCCGGGTAGCAGGAGAGGCCGGCGACCCGCAGGCCGCCGCTGAGCCGCTCGATCCGGCCCGCGAGCTCGACCGCCGCCGGCGGGGCGAGCCCCGTTCGCCGCAGGCCGACGTCGAGCTCGACGAGCGCCTCGGCCTCGACGCCGGCCCGGCGCAGGGCCTCGGCCAGAGGCTCGGCGGCCTCGATCGAGTCGACCGCCACGGTCAGGGGGGCGATCGCCGCGGTCCGCACGAGCCGCTCCACCTTCCGCCGCCCGACCGGCGGATAGTGGAGGACGATCGGCCCGAGGCCGGCCTCGGCGTAGAGCTCGGCCTCCTGCGACTTCGCCACGGTGACGCCGAACGCCCCGGCCCGGCGCTGGAGCGCCGCGATCTCGAGCGTCTTGTGAGTCTTCGCGTGCGGATAGAGCCCGAGCCCGTGATCCCCCGCGTAGGCGGCGGCGCGGGCGAGGTTTGCCTCGAGGCGATCGAGGTCGACCGCGAGCGCGGGCGTCTCGAGCTCGGCGACCGACCGCCCGACCGTGGTCTCGGCGCTCTCGGTCGAGACGGTCATGCGACCTCGAGGAGGTCGGCGCTCCAGGCGAGGGTCTCGCCCCCGCGCGCGTCGAACAGATGGAGCTGGGCGGGGTCGATCGCGAGCTCGACCCGCTCGCCGGCGGTCGCCGGCGGGCGGCCGCCGATGCGGGCGGTGAAGCGGGCCCGGCGGTCGTCCGCGAGCAGCCGTCCTTCGTCGGAGCCGCTCTCGCCGCCGATCGCCTGGCGGACGGCATCGGTCAGCACCGGCGGCGCGTCGACGGTGAAGAGCAGGTTCGACTCGGCGCCGAGCCGTTCGACGACGTCGACCTCGGCGGCGATCCTGGGCCAGCTCGGATCGCACTGCGCGTCGGCGACCGTGAAGCTCGTCGGCCGGACCCCGAGCACCACCTCCCGCGCGCTCCCCCCCTCGCTCGCGCGGGGGAGCTCGAGCGAGTGGGAGCCGAACCGGATCGTTCGTTCCTCGAGGGTCGCTTCGACCAGGTTCATCGCCGGCGAGCCGATGAAGGCGCCGACGAACAGGTTCGCGGGCCGGTCGAACAGCCGCTGCGGCACGTCGCACTGCTGGACGACGCCGTCGCGCATCACCGCCACCCGCTGGCCGAGCGTCATCGCCTCGACCTGGTCGTGGGTGACGTAGATGGTGGTCGTCGGCAGGCGCTCATGGAGGCGGGCGAGCTCGCCCCGCATGCTGGTGCGGAGCTTCGCGTCGAGGTTCGAAAGTGGCTCGTCCATCAGGAACGCGCGCGGCTCCCGCACCAGGGCCCGCCCCATCGCCACCCGCTGGCGCTGCCCGCCCGAAAGCGCCGCCGGCCGGCGATCCATCAGCTCCGAGAGCCCGAGCATCCCCGCCACGGCGTCGACCCGCTTGCGGATCTCCTCCGAGGGGACGCGCCGGCGCCTCAAGCCGAAGGCCAGGTTCTGGCGGACGCTCTTGTGCGGATAGAGCGCGTAGCTCTGGAAGACCATCGCCACGTCCCGATCGGGCGGGTCGAGCGCGGTGGCGTCGACATCGCCGATCAAGACCCGGCCCCGGGTCACCTTCTCGAGCCCGGCGATCATCCGCAGCAGCGTCGTCTTCCCGCACCCCGACGGCCCGACCAGGACCATGTACTCGCCGTCGGCGATCTCCAGGGTGACGTCGTCCACCGCCTTCACCCCGTTCGGGAAGACCTTGGTGACCCGCTCGATCGTCACCCCCGGCATCTCACGCTCCCTGCGGCAGCACGGCGACGCAGTCGATCTCCACCTTGATCCCGGGAAGCGCGGCGCCGACCGTCGTCCGCGCCGGCAGCGGCTCCGGGAAGGTCTCGGCGTAGACGGCGTTCATGGCGGCGAAGTCGTCGAGATCGGCGAGGAAGACGCCGCAGCGGACGACGTCGCCGAGGCTCGCGCCCGCCTCCTCGAGGACCCGGCGGACGTTGTCGAGGGCCACTGCGGTCTGCTCCTCGATCGTCGCCGGAACCGGCTCGCCGTCACGGACCGGGCCCTGGCCGGAGACGTAGACGAACCGTCCGTCGGCCACGATTCCCGGTGAATAGGCCCCGCCCGGCTTCGTCCCCTCGACTCGCTCCTTCACCCGCAGCCCCTACCCCTTCACCCCGCTCGAGGTCAACGAGGCGATGAACGTCTTCTGGGCGAACAGGAAGGCGAGGATCACCGGGGCGGCGGTGATCACGTTGCCGGCCATGACCGCCGACCAATTGGTCGTGTGAGCGCCTTGGAAGGTCGTCAGCCCGATCGGCAGCGTGAAGGTGCTGTCGGTGTTGATCGCGATCAGCGGCCAGAGCAGGTCGTTCCAGCTGAGCAGGAACGTGAGGGCGGCGAGGGTCGCCAGCGCCGGCCTCGCCAGCGGCAGCGCGACGTGAACCAGCACGCCGAGGCGCGAGCAGCCGTCGATTCGCGCCGCCTCCTCGACCTCGATCGGCAGGTTGACGAAGAACTGGCGCATCAGGAAGACGCCGAGCGGGGTGGCGAGATTGGGGACGATCAGCGCTCCCAGCGTGTCGGTCAAATGCAGCCTCTGCATCACGATGAAGGTCGGGATCATCGTGATCTGGAACGGGATGATCAGGGTGGCGAGGATGAGCAGGAAGAGCAGGGTCGAGCCGCGGAAGCGAAGCCGCGCGAACGCGTAGCCGGCCATCGAGCAGAAGACCAGGTTCGAGAGCACGGTCACCACCGCGACGACCGTCGAGTTGACGAACCACTGCGGGAACTGGGCGGTGACGAGGACGGTGTGCCAACCCTCCGTGTGCAGCGAGCTCGGGATGATGGTCGGCGGGAAGCGGTTGATCTGGACGTTCGACATGAACGAGGCCATCACCATCCAGACGAACGGCAGCGCGAAGAGGACGGCGGTGGGCACCAACAGCAGGTGCCAGGGATCGAACGGGAGCCGGCGACGTTCGGGGGGCGGCGCGGCGGGTTCGGAGACGCGGTCCTCGAGCGCGAGGCCGGGCGGGTATCGACTGGCGACGGTCACGTCGCGACCCTCCGCGCCCGCCAGCGGCGGTGGAGGAGCTGGAGCCCGACCATCGCCATCAGGACGACGGCGACTATGTAGGCGATCGCCGCCGCGTAGCCGGCGTGGAAGAGCTGGAACGCCTCGTCGTAGATGTAGTAGACGATCACCATCGTCGAGTTCAGCGGGCCGCCGCGGGTGGTGGCGTAGACGAGGTCGAAGAGCTGCAGCGACTCGAGTGTCTGCCAGACGACGAGGAAGATCGTCACCGGCGTCAGCTGCGGGAGGATGACGTGGCGGAGGATCCCCCACCGCCTCGCCCCGTCGACAGAGGCGGCGTCGACCAGCTCCTGGGGAACGTCCTGGAGCGCGGCGAGGTAGATGATCACCGAGAACCCGACCCCGCCCCAGAGCGCGACCAGGATCAGCACATAGAGCGCCTGGCCCGGGTCGCTGAGGAATCCCTGCCGCCCGATGCCGAGCGCGTGGAGGACCGCGTTCGCGACCCCGAACCGCTGGTCGAAGATGAACGAGAACAGCACGCCCTGGACCGCGGTGGCGACGATGAACGGGACCAGGACCAGGGTGCGATAGATGCCGACGAAGCGAATCTGGCGGTTGAGCGCCATCGCCAGGAACAGACCCCCGACGACACTGAGGGGGACGAACAGCACCGTGAACACGATCGTGTGCTTGACCGAGTCCCGCAGGGCGTCGTCCTTGAGCAGGGCGCTGTAGTTGTCGAGCCCGACCCAGTGGCTGGGGCCGATCAGGTCGGCGGCGCGAAACGAGAGCAGGAGCGACCACACGATCGGGACGATGCTGAGCCCGACGATGATGACGAGCGCCGGCAGGACGAACCCCCAGGCGGTCGGATGCTCGCCGAGCAGCCGCTGCCAGGCGGTCGGCCGCGGCGCCGACGCGGCGCTGGAGCTCGCCTCCATCGCTACGGGACGCCGGAGCCGCTGAGCGCCGAGTTGGACTGGTCGACCGCCGAGTTGAGGGCGTCGGCGGGGGTGGACTTCCCGTAGAGCATCTCGCTCACCGCCTGCCCCATCGCCTTCGAGATCTCGGGGTACTGCGTGATCGTCGGCCGCACCTCGGCGTTTTGCAGGTTCGTCACGAACTTGTCCAGGTGCGGCAGGCTGCGGATGTAGGACTCATAGCCCTTCTGCTGGCTGGCGTCCTTGCGGGTCGGCAGGCTCCCCGCCGCCTTGTCCCAGATCAGGTTCTGCTTCGGCGCCGTGAACCAGTTGACGAACTTGATCGCCGCCTGCGATCGCTCCGATCCGTTGTCGAAGATCGCCCACACGTCCGGCCCGGCGATCGTCGTGTGCTTGCTGGTGAAGCTCGGGAGGTAGGACACCCCGTAGTTGATGTGAGCGTTGACGTAGTCCGGAAGCGCCCAGGGTCCCGCGATGTTCATCGCCATCTTGCCGCTGTTGAAGACCTGCTGCATGCGCTCGCTCCCGGACGTGGTGTCGATATACAGCGAGTGGTTGACCGCGGACATTTCGCGGACCTCGTTGAGGGAGCGGACGCCGGAGCTGTTGTCGAAGCCGACCGTCTGCCCGTCCTTGGAGACGATGTCGCCGCCAAGCTGCCAGATCATCGGCCAGATCCGCCATGTCGTGTCCTCGTCGCCGGTTCCCGGCCACGCGGCGCCGACGACGCCGGTGCTGTCGTTCGTCAGCTTCTTGGCCGCGGCGGCGAAGTCGTCCCAGCTCCAGTTGTCCGTCGGGAATGGGGCTCCGGCCTGTTGGAAGAGCTTCTTGTTGTAGACCACGGCGAGGTTGTCGATCAGCGCCGGGAAGGCCCTGATCTTGCCGTCGACGATCGCCGCCTGCTGTGCGGCGGGGACGAACTCGTTCCACTTGATCTCGCCGCTCTGGACCGCGTCGTCGAGGTCGAGGAGCTTGTTGGTCGCGGCCAGGTTGGCGAGGTCGGATCCGAAGATGTAGGCGATGTCCGGATAGTTCCCCGCCTGCAATCCCGCGGTCACCTTCTGAAGCATCGAGTCGGCGTTGACGCCGCCGGAGTTGTTCACCACGTGGATGCCCTTGTGGGTCTTGTTGAACTCGGCGACGAGCTTCTCGACGGTCTTTTTCGTGAGCTGCGTCTGTCCGTCCCAGAAGTCGACCGTCACCGTCCCGCCGCCACTGCTCCCACCCCCGCCGCATCCGGCGGCTAGTACGGCGACGATCGCAAAGGTCGCGAGGGCGAGTGGTGTGCGCCTCAAGTTCAGCATTGATCCTCTCCTTGGCAGTGGCAGGTGGTGACTTCGACTACATCCCAAGCAGCTCTCCACCGTCGACCACGAGGTCCTCGAGGACGATGTGGCTGGCTTGCGGCGACAACAGAAAGGCGACCGCCTCGGCGACGTCGGCCGGGGTGGCGACCCGGCCATCGGGGATCCGCGGGCGCATCACCTCGAGGCTTCCGTCGGCGAGGTGGTCGACGGACGGATGGTCCCCCGCGAGCGAGCGCATCATCGGGGTGTCGGTGGCGCCGGGGGAGACAGTGTTGACCCGGACCCCGTGCTCGGCGAGCTCCATCCCGAGCACCCGCAGCGCCTGCCTCATCCCGGCCTTCGACGCGCAGTAGGCGGCCTGGCGCATGCGGGGCATGCGGGCGGCGATCGAGGCCACGGCCACGATCGCTCCGCCGCCGTTCGCGGCCATCGCCCTGGCGTAGCCCTGGGCGACAAAGAAGGCGCCGAACAGGTTGACGTCGACGATCCGCCGGAAGCTCTCCTCCGAGAGCTCGAGGGCGGGCGAGGGCTCGAAGACGCCGGCGACGATCGCCACCCGTTTCGCGTCCACCGTCGAGGAGATCAGCTCGGCGATCTGATCGGCGGAGGTCACATCGACCTGACGCGCCTCGGCTGCCAGCCCGTCCGACCGAATCCGGGCCGCGACCTCCTCGACGCCCCCGCCCTCGACGTCGGCGAGCACCAGTCGCTCGGTCCACGAGGTACGGGCCAGCCGATCGGCGATCCCCGCCCCGATGCCGCGAGCCGCCCCGACCACGACCATGGTGGCCGGCCCCGCGCCGGACTTCGGTCCGACAGCCTCTGCCGGCGCCGTCTCCGAATGGCTCACCCGGCGCCCCCGATTGGATCGGAGTTCATGTACACGAACACGAGTCCTCGCTTGCGAACACCGGTATAACAGTTCTGGCGTCGACCCGCAAGCGCTCATGAGGCCTCAACGTTCACCATCACGTGCTTGATCTCGGTGTAGTCCTCGACCGAGTAGACCGACATGTCCTTGCCGTAGCCCGACTCCTTGTAGCCGCCATGGGGCATCTCCGAGACGAGGGTGAAGTGGTCGTTGATCCAGACCGTCCCGAAGCGGAGCGCGTTCGCGACACGCATCGCGCGGCCGACGTCGCGGGTCCAAACCGAGGCGGCGAGGCCGTAGCGGGTCGCGTTCGCCCACTCGATCGCCTTCATCTCGTCGTCGAAGCGCTCGACCGTCATCACCGGGCCGAAGATCTCGTTCTGCACCATCTCGTCCTCGACGCGCGCCCCGGCGATCACGGTCGGCTCGTAGTAGAAGCCGGGGAGGTCGGGCTCGGCGCCCCCCTTCACGAGCTCGGCGTAGTCGGGCCGGCGGTCGACGAATCCCTTGACCCGGTTCCGCTGGGCCTCCGAGACGAGCGGCCCGAGCTTCGTCGCCGGGTCGTCGAGCCTGCCCATCCGGTATCCGTCCATCCGCCCCGCGAGGCCGGCGACGACGTCGTCGTAGACCCGCGATGAGGCGAGCACCCGCGTCGCGGCCGTGCAGTCCTGCCCGGCGTTGTAGAGGGCGCCCTCGGCAATCGTCTCCATCGCCGTCTCGATCTCGACGTCGTCGAAGACGACCACCGGCGCCTTGCCGCCGAGTTCGAGGTGGACCCGCTTCAGGGTGTCCGCCGCCGCACTCGCGATCCACTTGCCGGTCGGAGGCGATCCCGTGAGCGAGACCATGTCGACGTCGGGGTGGGTGACGAGCGAGGATCCCGCTGGCTCGCCGTGGCCGCCGACGACGTTCAGGACGCCGGGCGGCAGGATCTCGGCGGCGAGCTCGGCGAGCCTGATCGTCGTCAGCGGCGTCACCTCCGCGGGCTTGAGGACGATCGTGCACCCCGCGGCGATCGCCGGGCCGATCTTCCATACCGCCATCCCGAGCGGGTAGTTCCAGGGCGTGATCTGGCCGACGACCCCGACCGGCTCTCGGCGGATGATCGAGGTGCGGCCGGCGAAGTACTCGCCGGCGGCGCGGCCCTCGAGGCAGCGGGCCGCGCCCGCGTAGAAGCGGAGGTTGTCGGCACAGCCGGGGATCTCGTCGACGTCCATCAGGGCGCGCGGCTTGCCCGCGTCCGAGGATTCGAGGTCGCCGAGCTCCTCTGCGTTCGCCTCGAGCGCCTCGGCGAGCCGTAGGAGCATCGTCGCGCGCTCGGCCGGCGTCGTCCGCGAGAACCGGTCGAGGGCGCGCCGGGCCGCGGCGACCGCCCGGTCGACGTCCTCGGCCGTCGAGAGCGGCGCGCGCGCGATTACCTCGCCGGTCGAGGGGTTGACGACATCCTCGAAGCCGCCCTCCGACGGCACCGCGTGGTCACCGTCGATGAAGTTCTCGAACTCGCGGACGGTCGTCGCCTCGGTCATCTTCCCCTCTTTCCTTACAGCGCCTCGCCCGAGGCCGAATCGAACAGATAGAGGCGGTCCGGATCGACCCCGATTCGCGAGAAGCCGCCCTCCTCGAGCCGCGCGAGGCGGTCGAGCCGCGCGACGAGCAGCCCGTCCCGCGCGCCCTTTCGGCCCTCGCCGCGCTCGCCGCGGCTCGCCCCGTCGTTGCCGCCCCCGCCGAGCTCCGGGTTGACGGTCACGACCGCCTCGCCGAGCGGAACGAAATCCTCGGTCGGGCGGAGGTAGGCGATCAGCTCGGCGCCGACCGACTCGGTCCGCACAACATCGACGCCGAAGGCGGCGTCGCGCCCGTCGACGCCCGCCCGCACCGAGGTGTCCTCGGGGCGGATGCCGAGGACGACATCGGACGGCGCGGCCCGGTCGATGCGGGGATGGCGGTCGAGGGTCGGCCGCGTGAGCGGGACGCGACAGCCGCAGAAGCTGATGACGGGCCCGTCGGCGCCGGGCTCGAGGCGGGCGGCGAGGAGGTTCATCGCCGGGGAGCCGATGAACCCGGCGACGAACGTGTTCGCGGGGCGAGCGTAGAGCTCGTCGGGCGTCCCCAGTTGCTCGAGGGCGCCGTCGCGGAGGATCGCAACCCGATCGCCCATCGTGATCGCCTCGATCTGGTCGTGCGTGACGTAAAGGGTCGGGGTGTTGACGCGGCGCTGGATGCTGATGATCTCCGCGCGCATCTCGACCCGGAGCTTTGCGTCCAGGTTCGAGAGCGGCTCGTCCATCAGGAACGCGGCCGGCTCGCGGACGATCGCCCGCCCCATCGCCACCCGCTGGCGCTGGCCGCCCGAGAGCTGCCCCGGCTTGCGGTCGAGGAGGTCGGTGATGCCGAGGATCTCCGCCGCCTCGAGGACGCGCGGCCGGATCTCCGCTCTCGAGTGTCCCGACATCTTCAGCCCGAAGCCGATGTTGTCCCTGACCTTCATGTGCGCGTAGAGCGCGTAGTTCTGGAACACCATCGCGATGTCGCGCGAGCGCGGCGGCTCGTCGGTGACGCGCTTGCCGCCGATGAACACCTCGCCGGAGCTCACCTCCTCGAGCCCGGCGACCATCCGCAGCGTCGTCGTCTTGCCGCAGCCGGAGGGCCCGACGAGCACGAGGAATTCTCCCTGGTGGACCTCGAGGCTGAGGTCCTTGACCGCTACGACGCGGCCGGGGAACTCCTTGCGCACGTTCTCGAGGACGATCCCGCTCATCTAGCCCACCGATCCGCCCAGGACGCCACGGATCTGGCGATTGAGTACGAGCGCGACGATCGCCGGCGGGATCATCGCCAGCACCCCGGCGGCCATCAGTAGCGGGTAGTTGGTGTTGTACTTGCCGATGAACTCGGTGATCAGCACCGTCACCGGCTTCGTGTTCAGCGTCGAGGAGAGCAGGAGCGGGATCAGGAACTCGCCCCACACGGCGAGCATGAAGATGGCGCCGAGCGCCGCGATGCCGGAGCGCATCTGCGGCAGGACCACACGCCGGAACGCCTGCCAGCGCGTACAGCCGTCGATCAGCGCGGCCTCCTCGGGCTCGCGCGGGAGGTCCTTGCAGTAGTTGTGGAAGAGCCAGATCCCGAGCGGCGCCTGGACGCTGACGAAGACGAGCACCAGCCCCGGGTAGGTGTCGATCAGGTGGAGGTCGGCGAGCAGCCGAAAGAGTGCGATCACGATCGTGAACACGGGCACGATCAGCGTCGCCAGGATCACGACGAAAAGAGCCCTGCTGCCCCGGAACTGAAGCCGGGCGAAGCCGAAGCCGCCGACGATCGAGACCCCGAGGATGGCGACGGTGGAGACGACCGTGAGGAGGGCACTGTTGAACATCGCGCGGCCGAAACTCGCGGTGTCGGTCGCGGTGGGGATGCCAACCTGATTGTTGGCCGCCGCGGCCTTCGCTCCCCCGACCAGGGTCGAGTACGCGGTGGCGGTGGGCTGGGAGGGCAGCCAGGCTGTCGACTGGACGTCGGGGCGCGGCGTGAAGCTGGTCACGACGCCGACGAGGATCGGGAGCAGCGACCAGAGCACGATCAGGGTCACCGCGATCCGCCTGAAAACGCGAGCGCCTCGGGAGAGACTCATGCCGTCGCCCTCCGGAACGCGAACGTGTAGAGGATCCCGAACAGCGCCGTGGCCCCGCCGATGAGGAACGCCAGCGCGGTTCCGACCGAGAAGTTCGCCTCGGTGAACGTCGTGTTGTAGACCTGCATCACGAACGAGCGGGTGTTGAGCGCGGTGCCGTTCAGGACATAGATCTCGTCGAAGATGTTGATCGCCGCGATCGTGCCGACGGTGGCCGCGACCGCCAGCGACGGCAGGAGCAGCGGCAGGGTTATGTGGCGGAACTGCTTGAACGGCGTCGCGCCGTCGACCGCGGACGCGGCGTAGACCTCCTCGGGTATCGCCTGGAGGCCGGCGAGGAAGATCAGGCTGACAAGCGGGATCACTCCCCAGGCGTGGACCAGTGTTATGAACGGGATCGCGCCCGCCCCGGCGAGCCAAACCTGCGGGTCGTGGATTATGTGCAGGTCCATCAGCAGGTGGTTCAGCAGGCCGTTCTGAGGATCGAAGACCCGCCGCCAGAGCAGGCCGCTGACCACCGACGGGAGGGCCCACGGCAGGATCAGAATCGCGAGGATGATCCCCCGGCCGCGGAACGCGCGCTGGAGGGTTACGGCGATGAACAGCCCGGCCGTGATCTCGATCGTCAGCGCGATCGCCAGATAGAGCGCGGTGTGGGCGATCGCCTGCCCGGTCGTCGGGTCGCTGAGGCCGGTCGAGTAGTTGTGGAAGCCGACGTACTGGCTCGGGAGCCCGGTCCCCGCGCCGCCGGTGTGGAGGCTGGTGTCGAATCCGTTGACCAGCGGATAGAGGACGAGGGCACCGGACACCGCCAGCGCCGGGAGGATCATCAGGAAGCCGAGGCGGCGCGTCTCGCGCGCCGAGCGCGACCGCCGGGGCCTGAGCCGACGGGAGGCGCCGAGCCGCAGTCGCCCGTTGGCCGCCTCGGTCATCCCCGATCGCTACGAGCTTCCCGAGGCGAGCTGCGACGCCTGCGAGGAGAGCTGCTTCAACGCGTCCTGCGGCGACATGTCGCCCTTCAGCGCGGAGTTGATCAGCCCCTGGGCGTCGGAGCTGAACTGCGCGTACCACTTCGGTGCGCCGGCCGGGAACAGCGGCACGACGTGCTTCAACTCGGCGCTGATCGCGGCGCCGCTCTGGAGCCGTCCGGACTTGCTGAGCGCCTGGACGGCTGAGCTCCCGCAGGGCAGGAAGCCCGCCTTCTCGTACATCTGCTCCTGGACCTTCGGTGCCTCCCACCAGTTGATGAAGGCCAGCGCCGCGTCCTTGTGCGACGAGGTGACAGGGATCCCGAGGCCCTCGGGGAGGCCGAAGGAGGCCCCGGGCCCGCTGACGCCGGGCATCAGGGCACCCGCGGCGTCGCCGGCGATCTTCGACTGGCTCGGGTCGTTGGCGGTGGGCAGGTTGCCGGGGCTCGACGCCAGCAGGGTCGCCGCCTGGCCGGCCGCGAAGTTGTCGAAGGCGGGGGTATCGTCGGTGGTCACCGATCCCGGCGCCACGTAGCCCTTCTTCAACGCGGCGATCTCGTATTCGAGCGCCTTCAACGCCGGCGAGCCCGGCTTGCCGAACACGGGCTGGTTGTTCTTGTCGAAGAGCTGGCCGCCCATCGCGAGCGTCAGCAGGTACCACGGGGTGACCCCGCCCTCGGTCGCGGCCATCGGGATCGACATCGGCCATGGCGCCGACCCCGTCTGCTTGATCTTCGCGTTGGCGGCATCGAGGTCCTTGAAGGTCGTCGGGAAATTCGAGAGGCCCGCAGCCGCGAACTGCTTCTTGTTGTAGGTGACCATCCTGAAGTCGTTGCTGTAGCAGGCGGCGTAGAGGTGTCCGGCCGAATCCATGAACGGCTTGTCGGTGTTGCCGAGGTCCTTGACGACGGACGGGTCGAGGGCGTCCTCGAGCGGCTCGTACCAGCCGGCCGACGCGAACTGACCGGTGAACGACCAGTCGAACTCGGTGACGTCGGCGATGTTCGACTGGGCCTCGTTGGCGACGATCAGTTTCGAGTGGATGGCGTCCCAGCCGGCGGTGTTGAAGGTGACCTTGACCCCGGTCTTCTTCGTGAACTGGTCGAGGATCTTGCTCGGCACTGCGTAGGGCAGGAGGACGGTGATCGACTGGCCCTTGATCTTGGCGTTCGTGTCGAATGCACCGGAGGATCCGCCGCCCCCGCCGCTGCTCCCGCAGGCCGCGAGGCCGACGGTCAGGCCCAGTGCCGCGGTTGCAGCCATCGCCCGCGGCCCGATCTTGGTTGGAATCAACATCCTCTCTCGCTCCTTGGGTTTCGCGTCCGGTTCACCGGTCAAAGCTTCCTAGAGCACCACGGCCCTGCTCAGGTGGGCCGGCTGCTCGGGATCGAGGCCGCGCGCGTTCGCGAGGCGGACGGCCGCGCGGTGGATCAGGACGAGGTCGATCATCGGATCCTGCCCGGTCTCGACCACGGTTCCGCTCGCCTCCCGGCTCGACGCCAGGACCGAGGGGTCGAGGTCGCCGAGCGCCCAGACGGCGGTCTTCGAGCCGCTCGCGCTGATCGGCCCGTGCAGGTACTCCATCACCGGATACGACTCGGTCCAGGCGCCAGCGGCCTCGCGGAGCTTCAACGCCGCCTCGTTCGCGACCCCGACGGTCCACCCCGTGCCGAGGAAGACGAAGCGGGTGAAGGCGACCGGGTCGATCGGGAGCGCGGCGCTGAGCGAGCGCTCCGCGGCATCGGCGAGCGCGCCGACGTCGGCGCCGAGGAAGGCTCGAAAGAGCGCCAGCACGGCGGTTGCGAACCGGGTCTGGACGATCGATTCCTCGTCGGCGAAGTCGAGGTCGATCACGTGGTCGGCCAAGGTGGCGACGGTCGAGCCGGTGTCGCCGAGGACCGCGATCGTCTCGGTGCCGTCGGGCGCTGCCTCGAGGGCTCGCGCGACATCGGTCGTCTCGCCCGAGCGCGAGACGGCGACGATGACGTCATAACGGCCGTCGAGGTTCGCCTCCGAGGCGGCGAAGGCCGCCGTCTCGCCGTGCCCGGCCGCCTCTCGGAGCCCGGCGATCGCCTGCCCGACGAAAAGCGACGTCCCGCAGCCGACGATTGCGAGCCTCGCCCCCGGTCCCGGCAGCGCCTCCGCGACGCGGGGGGCAACAGCCGCCGCCTTCCTCCAGACCTCCGGCTGGCTCTCGATTTCGCGCTCGAGCACCTGTACGCGGGCACAATAGTCCTAGACGGGGTGGAAAACAATGCGAATCGCGCAAAAACGTGCAAGGGTCGCTCAGCCTCGCGCATCCCGCCCGGGCAAAACCGCCTGCAATGCGCGAGTCGAGCGGGCGCCTAGATTCGGTCGATCGTGACGCCGGCCGCCTCGAGCCGGGCGACCTCATCGGGGCTCGCATCCGAGTCCGTTATCAGCCGGTCGATCTCCTCGATCGCGCAGATCCGGGCGAAGGCGATCCGCGCGAGCTTCGAGCTGTCGGCGACCACGACAACTCGTTGCGCGCGGCGCATCAGAACCCGGTTGGTGAACGCCTCGACCTCGTGGTGCGTGGTGCACCCGCTCTCAACCGCGATCCCGTCGACCCCCAGGAAGACGAGGTCGAGGTTGAGTCCGCCGAGGGTCGCCTCCGCGATCGGCCCCACCAGCTCGTAGGATTCCGGGCGCGCGACGCCGCCCGGGACGAGAAGCTTGAGGTTGGCGCGGACCGCCAGCTCGGATGCGATGTTGAGTGCGTTCGTGACCACGGTCAGACCCGCGCGCTCGGCGAGCATGCGCGCGACCTCGGTCGTCGTAGTCCCGCCGGTGAGGCCGACGGTCGCGCCGTCGTCGACCAGGCGGACGGCGGCCTCGGCGATCCGCCGTTTCTCCTCCTGGTGGCGGGCCGCCTTGTAGCGCAGTGGCAGCTCGTAGAGGACGCCGCGCGCGACCGCGCCCCCGTGTACCCGCGAGACGAGGCGCTGCTCCTCGAGGAGCTGGAGATCGCGGCGGACCGTCGCCAGCGAGACGTCGAGACGGTCAGCGAGGCTAGCGACGCTCACGCTGCCGTTGCGCGAGAGCTCCTCGAGGATGGCGCTGAGCCGATCCGACGGGCGCACCGGGCGCACAGTACATGAAGCATCACGCGCGAATTTCGGCGCACTCGCACGCGAAGTTACACTCGCCTCGCCTCATGCCGGACCACGACCTTGTCGTCCTCGGCGATTGCAACCCCGATCTGTTGATCGGCGGCGATGTCACTCCGCGTTTCGGCCAGGCCGAGCAGCTCCTCGATGTCGCCGAGTTCGCTATCGGCGGTTCGGGCGCGATCGTCGCCGCCGGCGCCGTCAGATTGGGGCTGCGCGCGGCCCTCGTCGCGCTCGTCGGCGACGACGCCCTCGGCCACATCCAGCTCGCGACGCTCCGCGCGCGCGGGGTCGATCTCAGCGGGGTGGTGGTCTCCCCCGAGGTATCCACCGGGCTCTCGGTGATCCTCTCCCGGGGGGACGACCGAGCGATCCTCACCAGGCTCGGCGCCATCGGCGCGCTTCGCGCGGAATCGGTCGACCGCGAGCTCCTGCGCGGCGCCCGCCATGTCCACGTCAGCTCGTACTTCCTCCAGGTCGGTCTCCATGAGGGCCTCGCCGACCTCCTCCGCGAAGCGCGCGAGGCGGGCGCCGCCGTTTCCCTCGACACCAACTGGGATCCGGCCGGCGAGTGGGACGGCAGTCTCCGCTCGCTCCTTCCCCTGGTCGACTGCCTGCTGCCGAACGGCGAGGAGGCGCAGCGGCTCGCCGGTAAGTCGAGCCTCGCCGCGGCCGCCGACGACCTCGCCTCACGAGTTCCCACGGTCGCCATCAAGCTCGGCGCGGCGGGGGGCATGGCGCACTCCGGGTCGGACTCGGCCGAATGCCCGGCGCCGCCAACCGAGGTCGTCGATACCACCGGCGCCGGCGACAGCTTCGACGCGGGGTTCATCGCGGGGCGACTACGCGGCCTCGAGCTCGCGCGCTGCCTCGAGTTGGCGGTCGCCTGCGGTTCGCTCTCGACCCGGGCCCATGGCGTCGAGGGGCAGGCGACCTTCGCCGAGGCCGAGCGCGTTTATCAATGATCACTCGACCTCCAACCCCCACGGCCGCAAGCCGTTAGGGATTGGCAAGCGCTAACCGCCCGTCAGAAACGCCTCGAGGGCGGCGAGCTCATCGGTGTTGAGCCAATCCACCCCGGCGTTCAGCTCCTCGCGCCAGACCGACAAGTATTGGCTGGCCGCGCGGTCGGGGGTGCCGTAGAAGCGGACCTGCTGGCCGTTCGCGTGGGCCTCGGCGACGATGTCCTCGAGGAGCTGGCGCTGGTCCGCGGGCATCTCGCCCGTTCCCTTCCACTTGAAGACGGAGCCCCAGGAATCGCTGATCAGCGGCATGAAGGTCGGCGGGGTGCCGTCGCCCAGATCCGAGAGGCGGCCGTCGTAGGCGGCGTAGCGGGTTGTCTGCGATTCCATGAAGGCCCGGTCGCGATTGCCGCTGATCACGACCGTCACAGGACCCGGCGATTCGACCCCGTTCGTCCACGAGGTAAGCATCGAGCTGTAGGTGGTCCGCAGCCGTGCGTCGAGCGCCTTGTAGGTCTCGGTGGCGCCGCTCTTCACGTCGATCAGGAGCTGGAGGGGCGCGCTGCTGTCGCGGTAGACGTGGCCGCCGTTTTGCGCCACGAGCTGCTTCAGCGGGTCGAGATAGAGGGCCTCGAGCGTCCTGCCATGCTGGAGCGTGTCCTTGTCGTGGCCGACGAGCAGCGCACCGTCCGGAGCGAGCCAGATGTCGGCCTCGACGCTGGCGAACCCGTGCGAGAGCGCGTCGAAGAGCGGGTGATGGTGCTGATAGTCGTTGTGGGCGTGCGTGTGCGGCAGCGGCGCCGGAGCCGGGGGCGGCGGCGGGCCGTGCCCTGGCGGCGAGTCCGAGGCGCGAGCGACGGCCGGTGTGATCGCCAGGCACGCGAGCGCTGCGACGAGCGCCACGCGGCGGAATCCGCACATCTTCCCGCTCGATCGTGTGAGGATGGCGGCAGACTAGCGCAAAATCGCGCAGATAAATTCCAAATTCCCGCGAAGAAATAGACTGCGCAAGCCATGCCGGACGCGCGACGCAGCGAGCGATGATCGTCTGCGCCGCGGCCTCGCCGTCGGTCGACAAGCTCTTCGTCGTCGAGCGCCTCGAGGTCGGGGCCGTACATCGGCCGCGCGAGTTCCTCCAGCTTCCAGGGGGGAAGGCGATCAACGTCTCGCGGGCGGCGCTCGCCCTGGGTGGCGAGGTCGAGGTCGTCGGGTTGGCCGGTGGTCATGTCGGGCGGTGGGTGGCGGAGGAGACCGAGGCCGAGGGCATTCCCGCGCGCTTCGTGCGCACTGGCTCGGAGAGCCGTGCCTCGCTGTCGGTGCTCGACCGCGACCGCGGGATGCTGACCGAGTTCTACGAGGCGGGAGGGCCAATCGAGGCCGCGGACTGGCGGGCCTTCGCGGCCGCGGTGTCATCGGCGCTCGGTCGCGGCGACTGGCTGGCGATCTCGGGATCGCTCCCGCGCGGCGCGCCGCCGGACGGCTACGCTGAGCTCGTCGCCGCCGCACACGCGGCGGGCGCCCGCGTGGCGATCGACGCCCGGGGTCCGGCGCTCGCCCGAGGCCTCGAGGCGACGCCGGAGGTGGTCAAGGTGAACGCGGCCGAGGCGGCGGAGACGCTCGGCGACGCGGTCGGCGACCTCGAAGCGGCCGCTGCCGCCGCCGGCGCCCTCCGAACCCGCGCCGGCCACGACGAGGGCGTCGCCGTCGTCACCCACGGCGAGGAGGGCGCGGCCCTCGCGATGCCAGACGGATCGCTTCGCACCGGGC
>JBKPNB010000025.1:0-6748 GCA_046732395.1 Actinomycetota bacterium
CGCCAGAACCTTCGCAGCCGCGACTGCCGGAAGCGGCGGTGCGATCGCCCGCAGGTCGGTGCGGCGGCGGTGGATCGCGGCGCGGAATCCGCGACAGGAGTCGCAGCCGCGAAGATGCGCGCGGAGCCTCCGCCCGCGAAGGATCCGCCTGTCGCGGGCGGAGATCAGGCTCTTGGCCTCGTCGCAGCCCATCTCACGCCCCGACTCGAGCTCCTCGAGCGCGACCCGCGCCTCGTAGACGGTCTGCCTGGCGGCGTGCGCGTTGGCGTCGAGGGCGGCGCCGATCTCGTCGTAGGAGAGGCCGCTCAGCTCCCGCATGACCAGGGCGGAACGCTGGCGGTCCGGCAGGGCGCCGAGGTCGGCGACGAGCTGCCGGAGGCGCTGGCGCGATTCGGCCTCGGCCTCGACTCCGTCGGCCGTTTCCTCCCGCACCAGGTCGCCGTCGACGACCGGCTGGCGGCGGCGGACGATCGAGATCGCCTCGTTGTGGGCGACCCGATAGAGCCACGGGCGAAGCGCTATCTCGCGGGTCTCGCCCGGAAGCGACCGGAGCGCCGCCGCCATCGTCCCCTGCAGGGCATCCTCCGCGTCCACGGCGTTGCCGACCAGCGCCCGACAGTAGCGATAGAGCTCCTGGTGATAGCGGGCGAAGATCGCCTCGAACGCGCGTGGATCGCGGTCGGTGGCGAGGCGCGCGAGCTGCTCGTCGCCGACCCGGGGCCGCAGTTTGGGAGGGGCGAGCGCCGGAAGGTGGGTCGCCTCGCTGACCGCCATCGGCTGTGATTATCCCGTTCCCCGGTTTTCGAGTCAGACACGAGCGCACCGCGGGCCTCCAGCTCTCAGCCGAAGCAACGCCGAAGGGCCGGCAGATGTCAGGCTAAGCGGCGGGCCGAGTCGGCGGTCTAGGCGACGTCGGCGCGCCGCGCCCAGTGCTCGCGCGCCCAATCGGTGCCCGACCACTGGGTGTCGGGGCGGGCTTCGAGCTCGCCGTCGACGCTGAGATCGACGCGCTCGTTGAAGAAGCAGATGCGGCCGGTGATCCGCTCCATCCCCTCGAGCGGATCGCGATAGCACCAGGCGAGGAACGGCTCCAGGCGGTCGCCGACCCGGACGTCGTAGTAGCGCGCGTAGCCCTTGTAGGCGCAGCCGGTCCGCGCCTCGCCGTTGTCCTGGAGCTCGGCGGCGACGTCGTCGCGCGGCAGGTACCAGCGGGTCGGGAGCGCGGCCTCGAACAGCGCGATCGCCCGGCTCGACTCGGCGAGCGTCTCGCCGTCGAGGGCGACCGTGACCTTGCGCGAGCTGTCGCGCAGGTCGATCCGGTGATAGGGGTCGCGGGGGTGGACGATCGCCTCCTCGTCCTCCTCGAGCCAGCGGTCGAGCGCCTCGAAGCGAACGCCGACCAGGCCCGCGGCGAGCCCCTCGTCGTAGACCCATGCCGTGCCCTCCGGCATCGATTCCATCCGCACGTCCTCGCGGGGAAAGCACCAGACCGGGAGGCGGCGAGACTGGTGGAGCAGCTTGACCCGGCGGCTGTCGACCACGGCATCGCCGCCGAGGAAGCCGCGGATCCGCCGCGGCGAGTTCTCCAGGTACTGCATCGAACGCGGCGGGTCGAAGTCGAATTCGCCGCCGGGATGGTGACCGAACGGCCCGCTGCCGACGGTGAGCGTCATTGCGCCGGATTCTAGGCGGAGCCCGGGAGCGCGCGGAGGCCGGCGGCCTCGATCAGCTGCACGTCGCCGAACTCGTGGCGGAGGTAGCCGCCCTCGGCGGCGGCCCGCCGGGCGCGCTCGAGCGACCCCGCCCCTGCGATGGCCTCCAGCATCTGCATGTGCGAGGAGTCGCTGTCGTGGAAGCCGGTGAGGATGGCGTCCACCGCCCGCACCCCGCGGCCGGGGCCGATCGCGAGGCTCGTCCAGCCCTCGGCGGCGGCGAGCCTGCCGTCGCCTGAGGCCGCCGTCTCGAGCGCGCGCACGACGGTGGTCCCGACCGCGATCAAGCGGCCGCCGAGCGAGCGGGCGAGGTTGGCCCGCGCCGCCGTCGGTGCCGGGACCCGATAGCGCTCGGGGTAGGGCGGTTCGCCCGCCTCGAGCGAGGACACGCCGGTGTGGAGGACGAGCGGGGCGACCTCGATGCCCCGGGCGACGAGGCGGGTGATCAGCTCCGGCGTGAACGGGCGGCCGGCGCTCGGCATCTCGGCGCTCCCCGGCTCGGTGGCGTAGACATTCTGGTGAAGCTCGAGCGGCCATTCGCGGTCGAGGTGGCAGTAGCGGATCGGGCGGCCGTGGCCGGCGAGGTAATCGGCGAGCGGCTCGGGCAGGGCCAGCGTCACGACCCAGAGCCGGGTCCCCAGATACGGCGCGAGGAGCTCGGCGCGCGCCCCTCCCGCCAGCGCGAGCTGCTCGCCGGCGCGGCCGTCGCGGGCCCGTCCGCCGTCGCGGCGGAGCTCGACGACCCAGTGGCGCTTGTCGCCGAACGGGACCGGCGTCGAGAGGTTGAGGGTGATCTCGCTCCCATCGGCGCGGCGGGCGGCCAGCGAGGCGGGAAGGGTGCGCGAGGTGTTGATCACGAGGACGTCGGGCGGGACGAGGAGGTCGGGGAGGTCGGCGAACCGGGCGTGCTCGATCCGCTGGCCGGAGACGACCAGCAGGCGGACGTCGTCGCGCCCGAGGCCGCGGGCCTCGGGCGGCCGGCGCGCCTCGGCGGGCTCGGCGATGGGGGCGGCGAGCGCGCTCATGTCCGGGCCGCGGCGAGCTCGGCGACCCGGTAGCGACCGCTCTCGGGCGAGCCGTCGATCAGCTTGAGCATGCCGGGGACGCTCGCCTCGGGCAGCGGGCGGTCGGAGATGTCCTCGCCCGGGAACGCCTCCTGGTGCATCCGGGTCCGCATGTCGCCGGGGTCGACGGCGTAGATCCGGAGCCCGGGGTGCTCGGCGGCGAGGATCGCGGTGAGCTGCTCGAGCGCCGCCTTCGATGATCCGTAGCCGCCCCAACCCTCGTATGCGTCGGCGGCGGCGTCGGAGGTGACGTTGACGATCCGCCCGCCCTCGGGAAGGCGGGGGAGGACGAGCTGGACCAGCCCCAGCGGTGCGACGACGTTCACCCGGTAGACCCGCTCGAGCTCGCGCAGCGGGTAGGCGCCGAGCCGGGGCTGCGGGCTCGGTCCGAGCAGGCTCGCGTTGTTGACCAGCAGGTCGATGCGATCGCCGGCGGCCTCGACGAGCGCTTCGCGGTGGCGCGGATCGGCGACGTCGCCGGCGACCGCGACCACCTCGCCCAGCGCTCCAAGCTCGCGGGCCGCCAATTCGAGCTCGTCGGCTCCGCGGGCATCGACGGCCAACCGCCACCCCGAGCGCGCCAGCTCCCGGGCGAGCGCGAGGCCGAGGCCCCGCGACGCTCCGGTGACGATTCCGACCGACATGCGCCGAAGATACGGCGGGGCCGGTATGAGGTTCAAGGCGCAATTGGTCCTAGGACCTCGGATAGAGGTGTGGGGTGGGCGCGGGGCGGTCTTGGCTGGGTAGGGGGCGAAAATGGTGTCGCGTGGCGCTTTATCCACCGTATGGGTGGAAAACGCGCCAACCGGCGTCTACGCCGTCGGCCACCAGCCCTCACCCACGCGGCCGCTGGCTGGCGGCGGATCGTCGTCCACCGCTCATCCACCCTCGGCCCCCGGCCGAGATCACCCGCAGGTTCGCGATCCGGGTGACGCGAGGCGCGGGCTTCAGTCGGCGACCGGGACGGGCGCGAGGCTCCGACCCGCTCGCGCCTCGAGCGCCGCTTCCTCGCCCTCTGCCGCCGCCGCCGGCTGCCGGCGTCGGAGGACGCCGACGCCGTCGGCAGCTACTAGGACCGGGGCGGCTCGCTGTTCGTTATCGCGTACAGTTGTCGGAAAAGCGGTTCCGCGGAGCCGCGTTGGCCTCGCGCCGGTCCCTCTCCACCTGATTAAAAGCCTGAGCGCCGACCCGCGCCGCCTTCGAGCGACCGGCCGCGCGACGCGCCTGAAGCCCTTCGGCTACGAGGTGGTCCGCTTCACCGACCGCCAGGTCCGCGAGGAGCCGGCGCGGGTGGCGGCGACGCCGCAGGCGCTGCTGCGCCGCCCCGCATGACGCTCTATCACCAATGTGACGACAGAACGCGCCAGCTCGGACACTCCTATCCCGAAGTCTCCGCTCCGGTGAGCAGGACGGCGGTCCGACCCGGCGGCAGCTCCGCGCCGTGCCGCGAGAGCGCCGCGACGCCCGCGGCTCCGGCCGGTTCGACCCGTCGGTCGAGCGTTTCGAGGATCAGCCGCTGGGCGGAGCGGAGATCGCCGTCGTCGACGAGCACGATCTCGTCGACGAGCGCTCGGACGCGCGCCAGCGACTCCGGGATCGGCTCCGAGATCGCGAGGGCCGTCGCGATCGTGTGCGTCCCGGGGGTGGAGACGACGCGACCGGCGACGAAGCTCCGCTCCATCGCCGGAGCGCCGGCGGCGCAGACGCCGACGACCCGGGTCGACGGCCGCGCCGCCTTCAGCCAGCAGGCGATGCCGGAGATCAGGGCGCCGTCGCCGATCTGCACCACGGCAAGGTCGAACGGGCCGGAGTCCTCGAGCTCCAGGCCGATCGTGCCGGCGCCTTCGGCGATCTCGGGATCGAGCCCGTCGACCACGAGCAGCCGATCGTCGGCGGCCGCCGCGTACTCGCGCGCGGCATCGCCGGCTCGCTCCCACGTATGGACGCGGGCTCCGAGGCTGCGCATCGCCGCGACCTTCTTGCCTGGGACCTCCGGGGAGACGAACGCCTCGACCGTCGCGCCGCGGGCCCGCCCCGCGTAGGCAAGCCCCTGGCCGAAGTTGCCGGCAGTCGAGCAGACCCAGGTTCGCGCCGGGTCGAGCTGCTGCGCCGCGAGCAGCCAGGTCCCGCGTCCCTTGAAGCTGCCGATCGGCGTCACCGTCTCGTCCTTGATCACCAGCTCGTGTCCCAGCGCGGTGGAGAGCGCGGCGCTGACGAACTGCGGTGTGTGCAGAAACGCCGGGTCGATTCGCTCGACGGCGCCCGCGATCCGCGCCGGGGACAGATCCGTGAGTTCGCGGCGGCCGCCCATGAGGGCCTTGGATTTCATCCGATTCCTCGTTCCGGCGACGTAAGGTGCGGACGACGTGCTGAAGCTCTATCGCGCACCGTTCTCGACCAACGTCGAGCGGGTCCTGCTCGCGCTCGCGCACAAGCGCCTCCGCTCAGAGCCGGTGTGGATCTCCTACGAGGACCGCTCGCCGGTCGAGGCAGTGAGCGGCCAGCCCCTGGTCCCGGTGCTCGTCGACGGCGATCGAGTGATCGTCGACTCGATGGCGATCGTGGCCCACCTCGATCGCCGGTTCCCGGACCGGCCCCTCTACCCGGCCGAGCCGGCGCGCCGCGCCGAGCTCGAGATCTTCATCGATTGGTTCAACCGGGTCTGGAAGGTCGAGCCGAACGCGATCGAGGCCGAGCTCGAAGCGCCCGCCCCCGACCCCGCGCGCGTCGCGAGCCTGGCGGCGACCATCGACGCGCGGCTCAACCTCTTCGAATCGCTCCTCGAAGGCCGCGAGTTCCTGATCGGGGCCTTCTCGGCCGCCGACTGCTGCGCCTACCCGTTCCTCAAGTACGCCGCCCGCCGGGACCCGGAGGACGACGAGCTCTTCCACCGGATCCTCGACGAGCACCAGCGGCTCGACGGCCGGCCCAACCTCGCCGCTTGGATCGCACGGGTGGGCGCGATTCCGGCCCCGGCCGCCTGACGAAGGCCGTTGGGTCAACGCCCATGAGCGCGGCCGGCGAACACGATCGCGGAGCATCCGCCGACCACCTCGGGCAGCCAATCGGGCCGCCGGTCCCGAGCTGGGAGCCGCGGCCGAAGCCGTCGCGCTCACCGCTCGAAGGCCGGCTCGTTCGGATCGAGGCTCTGAGCCCCGAGCGCCATGTCGCGGATCTCTTTGCCGCGTTTCGCGAAGACCGCGAGGGCCGCATGTGGACGTACCTGCCCTACGGACCATTCGAGACGGTCGGCGCGTACCGCGCCTTCGTCGAGGCTGAGTGCCTGGGCGAGGACCCACTGTTCCACGCGATCGTGCTGGTGGAGGACGAGCGGCCGGCGGGGGTTGCCGCGTACCTGCGGGTGGATCGCGACTTCGGGGTCCTGGAGGTCGGCCACATCTGCTACGCGCCGGTGCTCCAGCGCACGCCGGCGGCCACCGAGGCCATGTACCTGCTGATGCGCCGGGCGTTCGACGAGCTCGGCTACCGCCGTTACGAGTGGAAGTGCGACGCGCTGAACGCTCGCTCGCGCGCGGCGGCGGAACGGCTCGGGTTCCGCTTCGAGGGAGTGTTTCGCCAGGCGACGATCTACAAGGGTCGAAACCGCGACACCGCCTGGTTCTCGATCATCGACCGTGAGTGGCCGGCGGTCAAGGTCGCGTTCGAGCGTTGGCTCGACCCAGTCAATTTCGACGGTGGGGGACGCCAACGGCGCCGGCTCGCCGAGCTCCGCGCTCCGGGGCCGACTACCCCTCCACGAGCCCCGCCCGGACCGCGTGGAGGGCCGCCTGGGTGCGGTCGGTGACGCCGAGCTTGGCGAGGACGTGGCCGACGTGGGTCTTGACGGTCTTCTCGGAGATCCCGAGCTCGCGGGCGATCAGCTTGTTCGGCAGGCCTCGGGCGATCTGCGCCAGCACCTGTTGCTCGCGTGGGGTGAGCCGCTCCGAGGCTGTCTCTTATACACATCTGACG
>JBKPNB010000026.1:0-2914 GCA_046732395.1 Actinomycetota bacterium
CTCGCCGACTACACCCACCTCGCGGGGCGGGGATTGGTGGCGCAGATCCGCGAGCTGGCGTCGGAGCTCGAGGGGAAGCGGATCCTCCACGACAGCGCCACCGCCTTCGGGGGTGGGGTGTCCGAGATCCTCTACACGCTGGTGCCGCTGATGCGCGACGTCGGCCTCGACGTCCACTGGCAGGTGATCCTCGGCCGCGAGGAGTTCTTCAACGTCACCAAGCTCCTCCACAACTCGCTCCAGGGCGACCCGCAGCCGATCTCGGACCAGGAGTGGGAGGTGTTCGAGGCCTACAACGCGATGAACGCGCAGAGCCTCGAGGAGGACTGGGACATGATCATCGTCCACGACCCGCAGCCGGCCGCGCTGCGGGCAAACGCCGGCGATCGCGCCCGCCGCTGGGTCTGGCGCTGCCACATCGACCTCTCGACGCCGAACGAGGAGACCCTGGGCCGGATGCTGCCGCTGCTGCGCGACTACGACGCGACCGTCTGGCACCTCCAGCAGTACGTCCCCGCCGCGCTCGACGGCGGCCTGCGGCGGATCGTCCCGCCGGCGATCGACCCGCTCTCGCCGAAGAACATGGCGCTCTCGCCGGAGGACGCGGCATACGTCTGCGAGCAGTTCGGGATCGACCCCGAGCGGCCGCTGATCTGCCAGGTCTCGCGGTTCGACCCCTGGAAGGACCCGATCGGGGTGATCGACGCCTATCGGGCCGTGCGCGAGACGCGGACGGACGCCCAGCTCGCGTTGGTCGGCTCGATGGCCACCGATGATCCCGAGGGCTGGGAGTTCTTCCACCGCACGTTTCGCCACGCCGACGGGGATCCCGACATCAAGATCCTCAACAACCTCAACAACGTCGGCGCGATCGAGGTGAACGCGTTCCAGTCGCAGGCCGACGTCGTGATGCAGAAGTCACTCCGCGAGGGATTCGGGCTGACCGTTACCGAGGCGCTCTGGAAGGGGCGGGCGACGATCGGCGGCAATGTCGGCGGGATCCCGCTCCAGATCTCCGACGGCGAGACCGGGTTCCTGGTCTCGACCCCCGAGCAGGCGGCGGAGCGGGCGATCGAAGTGCTCGGCGATCCGGGGCTCGCGAAGCAGCTCGGGCGGGCCGGCAAGGAGCGCGCCCGCGAGCGCTTCCTCACCCCGCGTCTGCTCCGCGACTGGCTCGAGCTGATGCGCGACCTCGAGGTCTGAACGCGGCCGGCGGGTCTTAGGCGGGTAGAGGGGTAATGATTGGGGCATGTCCTTCGACGATGAGCGGCTGGTCATCGTCTCCAACCGTGGCCCGGCCGAGTTCCAGCGCACAGGCGAGGAGCGAGTCGCGCGCCGCGGCGGCGGCGGGCTGGTCACGGCGCTGACCGGGCTCGTCGCCCACAGGGGCGCGCTCTGGATCGCGTCGGCGATGACCGACGAGGACGTCGCGGTGGCGCGCGAGGCGCAGGGGGCGCCGATCGAGGTCGAGCTCGACGGCGTCGCTTACGAGGTGTTGATGGTGGAGAGCGATCCGAGCGCCTACGACGGCTTCTACAACGTGATCGCCAACCCGATCCTGTGGTTCATCCAGCACTATCTCTGGGACCTCTCGAACGCTCCCGACATCCGCGCCGAGGAGGCCGCGGCCTGGGACGAGGGCTACACCGTGGTCAACGCCGACCTCGCCGACGCGGTGGTGCGCGCGATCGGCGACGAGGACTCACCGCTCGTGATGTTCCACGACTACCACCTCTACACGTGCCCGGCGGTCGTCCGCGAGCACCGCCCCGACGCGCTGCTGCAGCACTTCGTCCACATCCCCTGGTCGCAGCCGGATTCGTGGCGGATCCTGCCGGCGCGGATGCGCGAGGCGATCTACCGCGGGCTGTTGGCGAACGACATCATCGGCTTCCACACCACCGCCTATTGCCGGAACTTCCTCCACTGCTGCCGCGAGCTGATGGAGCTCGAGGTCGACCACAAGCGCGGCGCCGTCTTCCACGAGGGTCGCGAGACCTGGGTCCGCGCCTATCCGCTCGGGATCGACGCCCGGCGGCTCGACCGTGCCGCGGCCTCTGCCGAGGTCGCGGGCTACGAGGAGGAGCTGCTGCGCCGCCGCCGCGACCATCTGATCATCCGCGTCGACCGCGCCGACCTCTCGAAGAACGTGCTGCGCGGCTTCACGGCCTTCGACGTGTTCCTTCAGCAGCACCCGGAGTTCCGCGAGCGGGTCACGTTCATCGCCCACCTCCAGCCGTCTCGGACCGATGTTCCCGAGTACCAGGAGTACATCGAGCGGATCGAGGCGCTGGTGGCGGTCGTCAACCACCGCCACGGGACAACCGACTGGATGCCGATCGATCTCCGGATCTACGAGAACTTCCCGGAGGCCGTCGCCCGCTACAAGCACTTCGACCTGCTGATGGTGAACTCGCTGTTCGACGGGATGAACCTCGTGGCGAAGGAGGCGCCGGCGGTCAACACCCGTGACGGCGTGGTGATGCTGTCGGAGAACACCGGCGCCCACGAGGAGCTCGGCGACTGCACCCTGACCGTCAACCCGTTCGACATCCAGGAGCAGGCCGACGCGATCCACCGGGCCCTGACGATGTCGGCAGAGGAGCGGGGGCTGCGTGCCGCGCGGCTGCGGGAGATCGCCCGGGTCAGGGATCCTGGCGTCTGGATCTCCGAGCAGCTCGCCGACGTCGAGGCGAAGCGCGCCGGCGTCGCAGCGCGATAGGCCTGGTGTCGCGAGTCGGAGGTCCGGTGGACTTCCGACTCGGGACACTAGAGCGGCTGGAGGGGGAACGGCGCCCGGTGCGCAGGCGTCGGCGAGGGCGGTGACGGCGGAGGCGCGCGCCTCGGCGGCGGGCTCGATGGAGGCGGCGAGCTCGGTGGAGGCGGCGCGGGCGGGGGTGGTGTCGGGTTGGGC
>JBKPNB010000027.1:0-2344 GCA_046732395.1 Actinomycetota bacterium
CCCGAGCCCGGCTCGCGCTCGCGGCTGCGGCGGCCCGAGGGGCGGACGATGTCCCGGTCGAGGCCCTTCGACGAGCCGTCGCGACGGCGGCCGTGGCGGTCGAAGCGGGTCGCGATCACGGTCACCCAGACCTGGTCGGTAAGGCTGTCGTCGATGTTGGCCCCGAAGATGATGTTCGCCTCGGGGTGGGCCGCCTCGTGGACGACCTTCGCCGCGTCGCTGACCTCGAGCAGGCTGAGGTCGGGGCCGCCGGTGATCGAGAGCAGGATCGAGCGGGCGCCGTCGACCGAGGTCTCGAGCAGCGGCGAGGAGATCGCGCGCTCAGCGGCGAACGCGGCCCGGCTCTCGCCGGTCCCCATCCCGATTCCGAGCAGGGCCTGCCCGGCGTCGCGCATCGTCGTCCGCACGTCGGCGAAGTCGAGGTTGATCAGCCCCGGGAGGGTGATCAGCTCGGAGATCCCCTGGACCCCTTGGCGGAGGACGTCGTCGGCGACCTGGAAGGCCTCGACCATCGTCGTCGTCCGCGCCAGGACCGAGAGCAGCCGCTCGTTGGGGACGACGATCAGGGTGTCGACCTCCTGCGAGAGGGCCTCGATCCCCTTCTCGGCCTGCGCCGATCGGCGGGTTCCCTCGAAGCGGAACGGCTTGGTCACGATCCCCACCGTCAGCGAGCCCACGTCGCGGGCGAGCCGGGCGATCACCGGCGCCGCGCCGGTGCCGGTGCCGCCGCCGACCCCGGCGGTGACGAAGACCATGTCGGAGCCCTTCAGCAGCCGCTTGATCTTGTCCTGCTCCTCGAACGCCGCCTTGTAGCCGAGCTCCGGATCCGAGCCGGCGCCGAGCCCGCGCGAGATCCCGCTGCCGAGGTGGACCGTGACGTCGGCGCTCGACTGTTGGAGCGACTGAAGGTCGGTGTTGATCGCCATGAACTCGACGCCCGGGACGCGCGCGTCGACCATCCGGTTGATGGCGTTGACGCCGGCACCGCCGACGCCGACGACGCGGATCACGGGCTCGTGCGCGCGTGGCGGGCCCGACGGAGCCGCGTACGCGCGCGGTTCCTCTCGGCCGTAGACCGGCGGCTCGGGGTCGAGCGGCTCGTCGGTGAAGATCCGGCTCAGCCGGTCCTTGGGGTCGGGGATCGCGCGCTCCACGCCCGCGCCCTCGAGCCGGTAGGCGCGGACCCGCTCCGGATCGGGCGGTGGCGGAGGCGCGGCCTCGTCCTCCTCCTCGCGGTCATAGGGGAGCGTGGAGGACGGCTCGACGGGTGGCGAAGTCGGCGCCGTCGATTCGACCCGCTCGAGGCCGCTCGTCTCGTCGGTCGCCGCCGCCTCGCGGCGGGGCTCCTCGGCCGGCTCGTCCGGGGGAGTGGTCGAGCGGAAGAGATCCGCGAGCGGACCCTCGCGCATGCTCGCCCGCTTAGGCCGCGCCATCTTCCAGAACCTCCTTAGCCAGCTCGCGGTAGTAGTTAGCCGCGTTCCCCTTCGGATCGTACTTGAGCACGCTCGACCCCCTGACCGGGGCCTCTGCGAACTTGATTGCCTTCCGGATCCGCGACTTGAAGACGAGCTCGCCGAAGTTCTCCTCGAGGATCTCGACCGCTTCCTTGGCGTGGACCGTGCGCGAGTCGAGCATGGTCGGGAGGATCCCCTCGATGTGAACTCGGGGGTTGAGGTTCTCCTGGATCATCTCGAGGGTGTTCTGGAGCTGGACCAGGCCCCGCATCGACAGATACTCGCACTGGACCGGGACGATCACCTTGTCGGAGGCGGTCAGCGCGTTGACCGTCAACAGCCCGAGGCTCGGCGGGGTGTCGATGCAGACGAAGTCGTAGTCGTCGGCGACGGCCGCCAGCGCCTTCTCGAGCGAGCGCTCGCGCCCGATCTGGGTGCTCATCGCGATCTCGGCGCCGGCGAGGTCGATCGACGCGACCGCGATGTCGATCTCGCGCTCGTGGATCACCTCGCGAAGGGGGATGTGATGGACGAGGACGTCGTACATCGAGCGCTCGACCCGATCGGGATCGATGCCCTGGCTCATCGTCAGGTTGCCCTGGGGATCGAGGTCGATCGCCAGCACGTCGTGGCCCGACTCGGCGAACGCAACCGCGAGGTTCAGGGTCGTCGTCGTCTTCGCCACGCCCCCCTTCTGGTTCGCGAACGAGATCACCTGGGCGCGGCGCTCGGGCTGCTCGGCGGCGGCGGGCTGGATCAGGTGGGCCGGCCCCCGACTCGGCGCCAGCGCCTGCTGGGGCGTGAGCCGACCGGCGTCGTCGGGCTCGGGCTCGGGCCGATTCGCGGGCGGCGGCGACGGTGCCCGGGTCGGCTCCGAGGCGACCGTGGGA
>JBKPNB010000028.1:0-11732 GCA_046732395.1 Actinomycetota bacterium
AGGACCTCGGCCACCTCCGAACCGAGCCGCGCCGGTCGCGCCGCGAGCGCCCGCAGGCGCCCGGCGAGCGCCTGGGCGCCCGCGCCGTCCCATTCGATCCGCTCGACCTTCAACCCGCGGCCGCCTTCAACCGGGCGACGAGCTCGTCGACCTCGCGGGCGCGGAGCTTGTGTGCGACCCGGTTGGCGACCACGCGGGCGGTGCAGCGGGCGAGCTCCTCGCGAACCTCGAGGTCATTGTCGGCGAGGGTGCGCCCGGTGTCGACGAGGTCGACGATGCCGTCCGCGAGGCCGACGAGCGGGGCCAGCTCGACCGACCCCTTGACCTCGATCACCTCGGCCTGGCGCCCGGTGTCCTCGAAGTAGCGCTCTGCGGTGCGCGGGTACTTGGTGGCGATCCGCATCGCGCCGAGCCGCCTCTCGGACTCCCCGAGCCGTTCGTCGCCGCGGCGGCCGGCGAGGACCATCCTGCAGGCGCCGTAGCCGAGGTCGGCGAGCTCGTAGACGGCGCGGTCGCGCTGCTCGAGCAGGACATCCTTGCCGGTGATCCCGAGCTGCGCCGCGCCCGCCTCGACATAGGTGGGGACATCGGAGGGGCGCATCGTCACCAGCACCAGGCCCCCGGCGTCGAACACGAGCGATCGCGAATCGCTGCGGAGGTCCGCGGTCGGAACATCGATCCGGTCGAGCAGGGCGAGGGTGCCCTCGAACAGCGAACCGCGCGGCACCGCGAGCCGCAGCGGCCCCTCGGTGACGGCGGTCGCTGCCGACACGGCGGATCCCTTCACGAGCATTCCTCTGCGGACTGCGGACCGCGGACTGCGGACTGAAGGCGCTCCTCCCCCGCCTGCGCCAGATGCACCCGCTCGAGATAGAGCGCGAACCCCGCCGCGGGCAGGGGCACGCCGAAGCGACCCATCAGGCCGTCGTAGCGGCCGCCGCCGCCGAGGATGTGGCCGAGCGCGGGGTCGTAGACCTCGAGGATCGCACCGGTGTAGTAGCCGAGGTCGCGAAGGAGCCCGAGATCGAGGCTCACCCGTCCGGCGACCCCGCGCGCCTCGAGCGCCTCGTGGGTGGCGGCCAGGCGGCCGATCGCACGACCGACCGCCTCCCCGCCCAACCCCCGCGCGGCCTCCAAAACCTCGGGCCCGCCGCGCATCGACGGCAGGCTCAGCAGGACCCGCCGCGGCTCGCCGTCGAGGTCGAGCTCGTCCACCTCGGCCTCGAACCCGACCAGGTCGTGGGCGGCGAGGCGCTCGAGGATGCGCTCGTGGCGCTCGCCGACGACCCCCAGCTCGTCGAGCAGCTGCCGGTAGAGGTCGGCATCGCCGAGCCCGATCACCGCCCGCCGCAGCCCGGCGGCGTCGAGCGCCCGCGCGAGCACCTCGACGACCTCGGCGGTCCCGTCCGGCGCCGGGGTGCCGATCAGCTCCACCCCGGCCTGCATGAACTCGCGCATCTGGCCGCGCTGCGGGCGCACCGCGCGATAGGCGCTCGCGAGGTAGAAGAGCCGCAGCGGCGGCTCCGCCCCCGCGAACCGCGTCGAGGCGAGACGGGCGATCGGGACCGTCATGTCGGAGCGCAGCGCGAGGAGGTCGCCGCGCTCGTCGAAGAAGCGGTAGGCGGCGGGCGCTCCGCGCTCGTCGCCGCGCGTCAGCACCTCGTCGTACTCGATCGTCGGGGTGGCGACCTCGCCGTAGCCGTAGCCCTCGAAGACGGCGGCGAGCGCCGCCTGGAGCCGGCGCAGCTCGCGCATCTCGTCGGGCAATACGTCCCGCGTCCCTGGCGGGATGGGGTGCGTCATCGGAATAACTCCGCCGGCTCCTCGTCTCTCGCAAGAACCCCTTGTCCGCGACTACGTCGCGGACATTCTTCTTGTGCTTCCGACTCCGGGGCCGGCGGGCCCCAGATCAGCGCGGCCGGGGCGTCAAGCAACCGCTCGCAGGCGTTCGTCCGGCGGCTCGCTCGAGACGCGCTCGATGCGGGCGCCGAGGTCGCGAAGGCGATCGTCGATCCGCTCGTACCCGCGATCGATCTCGCGGACGTTGTTGATCTCAGAGGTGCCCTCCGCGGCGAGCGCCGCGATGAGCATCGCCATCCCGGCGCGGATGTCGGGGCTCGAGAGGCGCTCGCCGTGAAGACGGCTCGGACCGCTGACGATCGCCCGGTGGGGATCGCAGAGCGTGATCCGAGCGCCCATCGCCACGAGCTTGTCGACGAAGAACATCCGGTTCTCGAACATCTTCTCGAAGATCAGGACCTCCCCCTGCGCCTGGGTTGCGAGCGCCAGGGCGATCGAGGTGAGGTCGGCCGGGAACGCCGGCCATGGCCCGTCGTCGATCTTGGGGATCATCTCGCCGAGGTCGGAGCGGATCACCAGGGTCTGGTCCGGGGGGACGAACACGTCCCGGCCCTCCACCATCGACTGCAGGCCGAGGCGTCGAAACTGGCGGCGGATGACGATCAGGTCCTCGGGCTCGACGTCGCGGACGCGAAGCTCGCCCCTCGTCGCCGCGGCCAGGGCCATGAAGCTCGCGACCTCGATGTGGTCGGGGCAGACCCGGTGACGGGCCCCGCCGAGCCGGTCCCTTCCACGCACGGTCATCACGTTCGAGCCGATCCCGTCGATCTCCGCGCCCATCGCGACGAGCAGGCGGGCCAGGTCTTGGACGTGCGGCTCGCAGGCCGCGTTCGAGATCCTCGTCTCGCCGGCCGTCAGCGCCGCCGCCATCAGCGCGTTCTCGGTCCCCATCACCGACGGCTCGTCCATGAAGATCGGACAGGCCCGGAGCCCTTCCTTGGGGGCCGAGATCTCGATCCAGCGCTCGCCCGAGACACGGGCCCCCATGTCGCGAAACGCGTCGAGGTGGGGGTCGAGGCGCCGGCGCCCGATGAAGTCGCCGCCGGGGGGCGGCATCCGCGCCTCGCCGAAGCGGGCCAGGAGCGGGCCGGCGAGCAGGAACGAGGCTCGGATCCGGGCCGAGAGGTCCTCCGAGACCGCGGTATCCGAGACCGCCGTCGCCTGGAGCCGGAGCTCGTTAGGGGCCCAGATCGCGCGCACGCCGAGGCTCTCGAGCAACGCCACCTGGGCCTCGGTGTCACGGATCCGCGGCACGTTCTCGAGGATCAGCTCCTCCTCGGAAAGCAGCGACGCTGCGAGGATCGGGAGCGCTGCATTCTTGTTGCCGGCGACCGTGATCTCGCCTGAGAGCGGCTCGCCCCCCTGGATGACGAACTTATCCATATGACGCGACGGCTAGGGTAAACGACCCACCATGACGCAACCGACGCGCGACGAGGCCTGGCAGCTGGTCTGCGAGTGGATCGACTCCGACTCGCTGCGAAAGCACGTGCTCGGGGTCGAGGCGGCGATGCGCGTCTACGCGCGCCGCGACGGAGAGGACGAGGAGCTGTGGGCGATCACCGGCCTCGTCCATGATCTCGACTACGAGCGCTACCCCGACCTCGAGACCGGCCATCCCCGCCACGCGCTCGAGGAGCTCCGTCGCCGCGACTACCCCGAGGAGGTCGTCGAGGCGGTCGCCGGCCACGCCGATTTCCTCGACGTACCCCGCGGGACGCGGCTGGCGAAGACCCTCTACGCGGTCGACGAGCTGTCCGGGTTCGTCGCCGCCTGCGCGCTCGTCCGGCCCACCGGGATCGACGGAATGACGCCGAAGTCGGTCCGCAAGAAGCTCAAGCAGCCCTCGTTCGCCGCCAAGGTCGACCGCGACCAGATCCACCGCGGGATCGAGGAACTAGGCGTCGACGAGAACGAGCACATCGCGCTCGTGATCTCGGCGCTCGCCGAGCACGCGGACGAGCTCGGCCTGGCGCGGACGTAGAGCACGCCGGCGGTCGCCTGAAGACGCCGTCGACCGGCCTTACCGACCGGGCGGTCCTCACCGCCACCTTCCCCCGGCGGTCGCCCAAGCCGCGAGGTGGTCGACGGAGCAGAAGGCGTCGGGGACGCGGTGCTCCCCGCGGTGGCGGACGCAGAGGATGTGGACCTCGCCGAGGTCGGCTCCGCATTCCGAGCACCGTAGCGAGCCACGATCCGTCCCCGGCGGCTCGGCGAGCTCGCCGGCGTCCCAGTGCGCTCCCTGGATGTTCCACGGCACGATGTGCTCGAGGCGGCAGAACGCGGCCCGGCGGGCGCCGGCCGGCTCGTAGACGCGGTAGCCGTCGTCGGCGTCGATCGCCGCCCCGCACCAGCTGCAGCGGGCCTCCCCGACCCTCTCCGCGCTAGCCTCGGCCGCCGACATGGCCGGACTGAGGATAATCGCGCTCGAGGGCGATCAGACCGGCCAGGAGCTGCTCGAGCAGGCGCTTCGGATGATCGAGCCCGCGACGCTCGGGATCGACGTCGAGGTCCGCCGCTTCGATCTCTCGCTCGACAATCGCCGAGCGACCGAGAATGCGGTCTGCGACGAGGCGGCGGCGGCGATGCGCGAGTCGGGGCTGGGCCTGAAGGCTGCGACGATCACGCCCGAGGGAGCCGACGACGTCGGCAGCCCGAACCGGATCATCCGCGAGGGGATCGGCGGCACGGTGATCGTCCGGACCGGCCGGCGGATTCCCGGCGTGACCCCGGTCGCGGGGGTCCACCACCCGATCTCGGTGGTGCGGATGGCGGTCGGCGACGCCTACGGGGCCGAGCAATGGCGCGAGGCTGCCGACGGCGACGAGCTCGCCCATCGCACCGAGACGATCCGCCGCTCCGACTGCAGGGCGGTTGCGGAGTACGCGTTCCGCGAGGCCGAGCGGGTCGGCGCGCGGGTCTACGGCGGGCCGAAGTGGACGGTGAGCCCGACCTACGAGGGGATGCTGAAGGAGGAGATGGACCGCGCCGCCGAGCGCCATCCCCGGGTCGGCTACGAGCCGGTCCTGATCGACGCCACGCTCGCCGGGCTCGTCGGCGGCGCCGCCTCCGAGGCGCTTGTGATCCCGGCGCTGAACCGCGACGGCGACCTGCTCTCCGACCTCGTGCTGCCGCTGTTCGGCTCGATCGCCGGCGCCGAGTCGGTGCTGCTCGCGCTCGGAGGCGATCTCGCGACCCGGGTGGCGATGGCCGAGGCCCCGCACGGGACCGCGCCCGCGCTCGAGGGGAAGGACATCGCCAACCCGATGGGGATGATCCTCGCCGCCGCGGCGGTCCTTCACCACGCCGCCGAGCTCGGCTTCGCCGAGGCAGAACAGTGCTCGCGGGCGATCTACGAGGCTGTGCTCGCGGCGACCGCGGCCGGCGTTCGGACGACCGACCTCGGCGGGCACGCCGCGACCACCGAGTTCACCGACGAGGTGATCGCGCGGGTCCGGGCGAGCCTCGAGGCGCCGGCGGACCCCGGCCGATACTAGCTCGCGGCCTTGTCGCCGCCGGCTCGCGCTCTCGCCCGCGCGCGACGCTTCGGGATCGGGCCCTCGAGCTTCCAGCGCGAGCCGGGGCGCCCGGGCAGCAACAGGCAGATGGCCAGCCCGATTACCGACAGCAGCAGCCCGAACGTCAACCCGACCCGCTCGCCGTAGCCCTTGCGCTCGGTGAGCCAGGCGGCGATCGCGGCCGACAGCAGCCAGGCGAACAGCAGGTAGAGCCCTTTGGCGCCGATGAGTGCGACAACGATCATCCCTAGGCTCCCAGGTAGGCTCGCTGGACCTCGGGGTCGTCGCGGAGGCTGTGCGAGTCGTTCGCCAGCGCCACCCGCCCGGTCTCCAGGACGTAGCCGCGCCGGGAGATGTCGAGCGCGAAGTTGGCGTTCTGCTCGACGAGCAGGATCGCGACGCCGGTCCGGTTGATCTCGCCGATCGTCTCGTAGATTCGCTCGACGAGGATCGGCGCCAGACCCATCGACGGCTCGTCGAGCATCAGAAGCCGCGGTCGCGCCATCAGCGCCCGCCCGATGGCGAGCATCTGCTGCTCGCCGCCAGACATCATCCCGGCCTTCTGGCGCTGGCGCTCCTCGAGCCGGGGAAAGAGCGAGTAGACGCGCTCGAGGTCCTCCGCGATCTCCCGGCCGCGGCGGCGATGGGCCCCGAGGTCGAGGTTCTCGCGGACTGTCATCCGCGGGAACACGTGCCGGCCCTCGGGCGCCAGGGCGATCCCTCGATCGACGATCTCCGACGCCGGCTCGCGAGTGATCTCGTCGTCGTCGAAGCGGACCTCGCCGGCGCTCGGCGGCGTCAGCCCGGAGATCGAGCGCAGCGTCGTCGATTTGCCGGCGCCGTTCGAGCCGATCAGGGTCACCACCTCGCCCTCGTCGACGGTGAGCGAGACGCCCCTGAGGGCCTCGATGGCGCCGTAGTGGGTATGTATCCCGTCAACCTCGAGGAGCGGCATCAGCCCGCTACTCCTGCTTCCCGAGGTACGCCTGGATGACGCGCGCGTTGGCGCGCACCTCCTCCGGCGGCCCCTCGGCGATCTTTTCGCCGTGGTCGAGGACGCTGATCCGCTCCGAAACCCCCATCACCACCCGCATGTCGTGCTCGATCAAGAGGATCGTCAGGTCGAGGTCGTCGCGGAGCTTGCGCATGAAGTCGGTGAGCTGGTCCGACTCCTGCGGGTTCATCCCGGCGGTCGGCTCGTCGAGCAAAAGCAGCGTCGGGTCGGAGGCGAGCGCGCGGGCGATCTCGACCCGGCGCTGGTCGCCGTAGGAGAGGTTGGTCGCGAGCTGGTCGAACTGGTCCGGCTTCAGGCCGACGTAGGAGAGCGTCTCGCCGGCCCGCTCGCGGACCGCGCGCTCCTCGCGGCGGACCGACGGCACCCGCAGGATCGAGCCGAACAGGCCGGCGCCCATCCGCGCGTGGCGGCCCACCATCACGTTCTCGATCGCCGTCATCGCCCGGAACAGACGGATGTTCTGGAACGTCCTGGCGACCCCGAGGCCGGTGATGATGTCGGGGCGCTTGCCGGTGATATTCCGGTCGCCGAAGGAGATCCGGCCCGATGTCGCCTTGTATAGGCCGGTCAGGATATTGAACAGCGTCGTCTTGCCGGCGCCGTTCGGGCCGATGATCGAGACGATCGAGTGGCGCGGGACGTCGACCGAGACGTCGTTGACGGCCACCAGTCCGCCGAACTCCTTCGTCACGTTCTCGACGCGCATCAGCGCGGGCGCGGTCCGGATGCCGGCCGGGGCGGTCGGAGCTGCAGCGTCGCTCACTTCGGCTCCTCCAGCATCCCCTGGCCGCGGTCAACTTCGCCCGCGAACTCGAGTCTTCGCCGTCGCTCGGGCCACAAGCCCTGCGGGCGGAGCACCATCACCAGCACCAGCAGGAAGCCGAAGATCCCGAACGAGAGGTCGGTGAGGCTGAAGCTGAGCCCCAGGTCTTTGGGGAGGCTGTCGAGGACGTCGGGGATCAGGTAGTAGTTGATGTAGGAGAGGAGGAGGGCGCCGAGCACCGCTCCCCAGATCGACCCCAGCCCGCCGACGATGATCATCGCCAGAACGAAGATCGAGAACGAGAACGCGAACTGGCCCGCGTTGACGGTGGTGAAGTAGGCACCGAGGAAGGCGCCCGACATCCCGCCGAACGCGGCGCCGATCGCGTAGGCGAGGAGCTTCGTCCGCACCATCGGGATCCCCATCGAGACCGCCGCCACCTCGTCCTCGCGCAGCGCGACCCAGGCTCGGCCGAGCCGCGAGTCGCGGACCCGGATGTTGACGAACAGGACGATCAGGACGAGGATGAATATCAGCCAGTACCAGGGGCGTAAGTCGAGCAGCTTGAACGTCCCGACCCCGGGGAAGTAGGGCAGGTCGACCGCCGGGATCCCGAGGTTGCCGGCGGTCAGCGTCATGCCGCCGGGCAGGTGGATATCCGAGCCGTTGATCGCGACGACGCCGATGATCTCCCCGAACGCGAGGGTGACGATCGCGATGTAGTCGCCGCGCAGGCGCAGCGTCGGTAAGCCGATCAGGGTGCCGGCGACGGCACAGATGATCACCGCACAGAGCAGGACGAGCAGGAAGTTCAGGTGGATGCCCGGCAGCGCCGAAGCCGTCGAAGAGGTGAGGACGTGGACGTGGGCCTTGAAGAAGAAGCCGGAGGCGAACCAGCCAACGGAGTAGGCGCCGATCGCGTAGAAGGCGACATAGCCGAGGTCGAGCAGCCCGGCGAAGCCGACGACGATGTTGAGGCCGAGCGCCATGACGACGAAGGCGAGCGCCTTGATCGTCGCGTCGATGAACCCGCTGGTCGACGCGAAGAACAACGGCAGGAGGGCGCCGACGACGATCAGCGCCCCTGCCACCGCCCGTCCCCACCACGCCGGCAGCCGCTCCTGGAGCGCGGCCCGCCACTCGTTCCACTGCGCGACGAGCTCGTTCACCTCAGCCGGCCTCCCTGGTCTCCTCGCCGAGAAGCCCGCGCGGGCGCAGGACCATGATCATGATCAGGTATCCGAACACCACCGCCTCGGTCCACTGCGGGCCGATGCGGGCGTCGGAGAGCTGCTGGATGATGCCGATGATGAGGCCGCCGAGGACCGCGCCGCGGACGTTGCCGATCCCGCCCATGACGGCCGCGGTGAATGCGATCAGCCCGGCGCGAAAGCCCTGGAAATACCAGATATTGGTCTGGTAGAGCGCGTAGACGAGGCCGGCGGCGCCGGCGAGCAGCCCCCCGAGCATGAAGGTGAGGGAGATTGTGCGGTCGACGTTGATCCCCATCAGCCGCGCCGCCTCCGGATCCTGCGCGGTGGCGCGCATCGCGCGGCCGGCGCGGGCCCGGGCCAGGAACCAGGTGACGCCGAAGACGAGGGGAATGGTCACCGCGATGGCGAGGATGTCGGCGCGGTGGATGACGACGCCGGAGATCCTGAACACGGTGTCGTTCTGGCGGAGCAGGTCGGGGACCCCGATCGGCGACCCGCCGCGCCATAACAGCCCGACGTTCTGGAGGATGAACGAGAAGCCGACCGCGGTTATCAGCGGCGCCAGCTTCGGCGCGTTGCGGAGCGGCCGGTAGCCGACGCGCTCGATGAGAACGTTGAGGCTCCCGCTGACGCCCATCGCCACGATCAGCGTCAGCAGCAGGCCGGCGACCAGCCCAACCGTGCCGGTTGCGAGGCCGATGCCGATCGTCGCGTAGAAGCCGACGGCGACGAACGAGCCGATCATGAAGACGTCGCCGTGGGCGAAGTTGATCAGTTCGATGATCCCGTAGACCAGGGTGTAGCCGATCGCGATCAGGGCCCAGATCGCCCCGTTCGAGATCCCGGCGACGAGGTTGTCCCCGAGCTGCGTGAGATCGTGGACGATCACCGGCTGGCCATGCGCGAGGCCCACCTGGTAGCCGACGGTCAGATCGCGGACGCCGTAGTAGATCGGAAGCGCCGAGAGCGCGAGTATCAGCCCCCAGCGCCCGAAGAAGCGGCGAATCGCCGCGAGCGGTCGCGCGGCGACGACCGGCATTCCCGCGGCCACTGACTTGGCTTCCAAGATCTCCGGTCGGCGATCGGGAGGGGGCGCGACGCACCCCCTCCCTCGGTCGGTTTTCCTAGCTCAATCTGCTCAGCCGCTTACCTTCGGCGGAGTCAGAGTCTTGACGAAGACCGGGTCGCCGCTCGAGCCGACCTTGTAGAGCCCATAGGACTTGAGCGTCGTGTCGCCGTCCTTGTCGAACCCGTAGGTGCCTAGCACCGACTTGCGGTCCTTGATCGCGAACAGCGCCTTCAGCACCGCCGCCTTGTCGCTCCCCTGGGCCCCGAGGCTCCCGATCGTGTCGAGCCCGAGCTTCATGTCCTCGTAGCCGTAGATCGCGTACGGATCGGGGTTCGCAACGCCGTACTTCGCCTTGTAGGCCTTGAGGAACTTCTCGCCACCCGGATAGGCGTGGAGGTCCTGCGTCGCGACCGTGCACTGGACCAGCGGAGCGATGCTGGCGGGCACACCCCCGTCCTTGGCGTTCGTGTAGGTGCTCGTGCAGACCCCGTCGCCGCCGAAGATCTTGGCGTTCGGCAGCGCCGAGTTGATGTCCTTGGCGAGCTGGACCGCTCCGTTGGAGACGATCCCGGCGAAGTAGAAGCAGTCGGCGCCCTGGCTCTTGACGGTCGACGCGTAGGAACGGAAGTTGGGCGCCTTCGGGTCGATCCCGGTGTTGCTCGTGATCGTCACGCCATAGTCGCCCTTCTCGGCCTCGAGCAGCGCCGCCAGGCCGGTGCCGTAGGCCTCCTTGTCGTTGGAGACCGCGACTTTCGTGCAGCCCGCCTGCTTCATCGCCATCAGGCCAGCCGCCGCCTGGATCGAGTCGATCGGCACGATGCGCAGGTAGGTGCGGTTCCCCGTCGGGTAGTACTTCGCCGGCTCTCCCGGGAGCGTCACGCCGGGCGCGGCCTTCGTCAATCCGACGTAGGTGTTGGCCGGGCTCACCTGCGGGATGTCCGCGTTGTTGAGGATCGGGATCGTGACCTCGCTGCAGCCCGAGTTGAACTCGCCGATGTAATAGACGGTGTTCGGGTCGGCGGCGGCCTTGCGGGCGTTTGAGGCGCATTGCCCCGGATCCCACGCGCCCGCCTGGGCCGTGGCATCGTCGAGCGACGTGTAGCTGATCTGGAACTGGCCGGCTTTGCCGCCGGCCTGCTCGAGCGCCAGCTTGATCCCGTTGACCATCGGCTTCGTCTGCGCGGTCGAGGCCCCCGTCAGCGGAAGGCTCGAGTAAATGTCGAGGGTGCCGCCACCGCCCCCGCCGGCGGCGGTAGTGCTACCCCCGCCGCCGCACGCGGCCACCCCCAGCGACGCGGCGGCCACCAGCCCACCGAGCAGCATCGTCCTCATGCTTCTCATCCGTCCTCCTCTCGCTTGCCCCATGGGATCGAAGCCTATACCTCAGTGGCGGCGTTTTGACGCTCGCGCCGGCGCCTTCGCCGCGGCTTAAACGCGCCTACACGGTCGGGCTCGGAGGCTTCCCGCCGCCCACGCCGACCCGGCGCCACTGGACGATCTTTCCGTTCCTGATCACGAAGGAGGTCCTGGCGAGGCTGCCGCTGCCCGGGCCGCAGCTCCCGGGACCGGGCCGCTCGCGGAGGCGGAAGGTCGCGGTGGTGAAGTTGCCCGCGCTTGCGGCCCTGATCACGCGGGCGCCGCAGGGGAGGGTCGCGTTGAAGGCGCGCGCCTCGCCGCGGGTCGTTATGTGCAGCAGGAGCGGGCCGTTCTCGGCGCTGCTCGGGAGCGCGAAGTAGGAGGCGGCGGCGTCCAGGTCGCCGCGGTCGAGCGCCGCCGCCCAGGCCTGGATGACCTCGACGTCGGCGGCTTTCGCTCCGCCCGGGACGGTCGATGTGGAGCCCTCGCCGGAGCTCGTGCCGCCGCCGCAGGAGGCGAGCGCGACCGCGAGGGCGATCGCGGCGATCGCGGCTGCCGCTCGTGAGGGATTACGAGGCGTCAACTTTTCCGCCGCCCGATATACGAACATCTGTTCGTTGGTGATTGGATGCGCGCTGATACCTCGCTTCTCCCTCACGGTAGCGGTCGGGGGGCGCCGCGAGCTGCTCGGGCGGGCGGTCGCGCTGGCGCCGATGCCCGGGAGCCCGCAGGTCGTCGGCGAGTCGTCGGGCGCGGCGGAGGCCTTCGGGGTGGTGGCGGGGATCGGCCTCGGCGAGGCGCTTGCCCGCTGCCCCGAGCTGGCCCTCGTGCCGCCCGACCCGGAGCGCGCGGACGCGGCCTGGGAGCGGGTGCTGGTCGCCCTCGAGGGGATCGGCGCCGCGGTCTGGACGGAGCACGCCGGCGAGGCGTTCTTCGC
>JBKPNB010000029.1:0-5359 GCA_046732395.1 Actinomycetota bacterium
GGCCGGGGTGGCCGGGGTGGCCGGGGCGGAAGTGTTTGCTCCTCCGCCGGTCGAGGGGGCGACCGGCGCGGGGGCGGAGGGGACGGTCGTGGTCGGCACGCTCGGGGTGTAGGTCGGGGTGGTCGTCGTCGGGATCGAGCCGCCGCCGGAGCCGCCCGCCGACCGGCTGCTGCGGCGGCTGGCGCGCTCCTGCGCCTTGAGCTGATCCCAGCTGTCGACGATCTGCCGGAAGATGTCGGCGGGGAAGGTCCCACCGTCGACCGGTCCACCGCTGTAGAGGGTCGACATCTCCTTGTTCGAGTCCGGATATCCGACCCAGATCGCGACCGTGATGTCCTTGGTGGCGCCGACGAACCAGGCGTCGCCGTTGTTGGTGGTGGTGCCGGTCTTGCCCCATTCGTAGCGCCCGGTCTGCGCGTGGGTCCCGGTTCCCGAGGTGACCACGGTCTCGAGGATCGACTTCGCCTCCTGGGCGACGTTGGACGGGACCACCTGTCGGGTGATTGGCTTGTCGAGCCCGGACGCGCCGTTGTCGGCGCCGACGAGGTGGCCGTCGCGGTCGGTGACCTTGAGGATCCCCACCGGCGCGTCGGCATGGGCGGTCATCGTCCCGCTCGTCAGCCGGCCGTCCTCGGCGAGCGTCTCGTAGGCGTGGGCCATCTCGAGCGGGTTCACCCCGGTGTTCAGCCCGCCGAGGATCAGGGCCGGGTTATACGGCGTGAACGGGCCTCCGTTCACCGAATACTTGACGCCCGGGGTGGTGAGCTTGCTGGTGATGCCCATCTTCTGGGCGGTGGCGGCGACGTTCGCCGGTCCCACCTTCATCCCCAGCTGGGAGTAGACGGAGTTGTCGGAGAACGTCGTGCCGTCGAGGATCGTGCGGCTGCCGGCGTACTCGTTGTTGTAGTTCTGGACCTTGAAGATCTCCGGGACGACCTTGAGGCGGCCCTTCTTGGTCCGGAACTCCGCCTTGTAGGGGAGGCGCTGCGGCGCCGAGGTATAGACCGTCTCCGGCGAGATCCCGTCCTCGAGGGCGGTGACGAGGGTGAAGGGCTTGAACGCCGAGCCCGGCTGCCGCGCGCCCTCGGTTGCGATGTTGAACGCCTGCGAGCCGTAGTCGAGGCCGCCGACCATGGCCCGGACGCCGCCGGTCGCGTTGTCGAGGACGACCACAGCCGAGGACGGGCCGAGGCCGCCCAGTGTCGAGTCGACGATCTGCTGGACGCGGTTCTCGAGCCCGAGGTCGAGCGTCGACTTCACCCGCAGCCCGCCGCTGAACGCCTCGCCGGCGCCGTAGAGGTCGACGAGCTGCTGCCGCAGCCAGGTGGTGAAGTACGGCGCCTTCGACTGCTGGCTCAGCGCGTGGATCTGCCCCCGTTTCGGGAGCGGCTGGCGCGAGTACTGCCGGTACTCGTGCTCGGTGATGTTGCCCTGTTGCTCCATGTTCTGGAGGACGAGGTTGCGGCGCGCGAGCGCCTCCTGGGGGTTGGTCCGCGGGTCGTAGCCGGACGGAGAGGAGATGAGGCCGGCGAGCATCGCCGCCTCCCACGGCAGGAGCTGCGAAGCGCAGCGGTCCCCGGGGCCGCCGCAGCCGGGGTGATTCCAGCCGAAGTAGGTCCTCGCCGCGGCCTCGATCCCGTACGCGCCCTCGCCGAAGTAGACCTCGTTCAGGTACTCGGTGAGGATCTTGTCCTTGTCCCAGTGGCGCTCGAGCTGGTAGGCGAGGGCCGCCTCGCGAAGCTTCTCGAACACCGTTCGACTTCCTTCGGCCTGAAGCGCGTTCTTCACGAACTGCTCGGTGATCGTCGACGCCCCCTGCGTCGCGCCCTGGTGGAGCACGTCCTGGAGCACGGCGCGACCGATCCCGACGAAGTCGACCCCCCGGTGCTCGTAGAAGCGCTTGTCCTCGATCGCGACCGTCGCCTCCTTCATCACCGGGGCGATCGCCTGCGAGGGAATGAGGATCCGGCCGGAGTTGTTGGTCACCGTCGCCAGCCGCTGGTTGTGGTCGTCGAGGATGACCGAGTTGTGCGCCGCCTCGAACTGCGCGCGGTCCTCGAGCTGAGGGAGATCGGACGCGACCGCGGTCATGATCCCGAAGATCCAGGAGACGAAGGCGAGCATCGAGAGGCCGAGCAGGACCAGCGCCACGCGGAGCTTCTTCAGACGCGGTCGGGGGCGCTTGCGGGGCGGCCGCTCGGCGCCCCCGTCGCCGCCCGGCCTGGGCGACGAAGCACCGCCGTTCGCCGATCCCGAAGAAAACCCGGCCTGCTCCTCGGGCGCGCCGGGCGCGCCGTCGAGCTCGCTCGGTGGCGCCTCGACCACGGCAAGCTTGCCGAGGCCGCGGCGAGGACGGAATCGCATTGTCCGGTTACGCCTGAGCTGCATGGTGGTTGGGCCGATGGCGTAGGCCCGCGACCCGGCGCCGGCACCGCACCGGTACAGCGGGTCCGCTCGTACGGACGCTAGACCCCGGCAGAGCGAACGGGGTGCCCCCGTTCGGGGAGCGGAGGAGTCTAGATGATCGAATCCCAATCCGTGGCTGCGGGGCTCGGGAAAGCGGTCATCTAGCATTGGCCTCCCCGACGGCCGCCGAGGTCGGCCGGGCTCGGAGCACCGTTTGACCGACCCTCGATCCCAGGCCGAAACCCTGCTCCGCGGAGCGGCGGAGGCACTGCCGGCGGGGCGGCTCGCCGAGCAGCTCGACGCCGGTCGGCCGTTGCGCGTGAAGCTGGGGATCGACCCCACGAGCGCCGACATCCACCTCGGCCACTGCGTGGTCCTCAACAAGCTCCGGGCGTTCCAGGACGCCGGCCACCTGGTGGTACTGATCGTCGGCGACTACACGGCGCGCGTCGGCGACCCCAGCGGGCGCTCCGACGAGCGGCCGGTGCTGAGCGCCGAGGAGATCGAGGCGAACGCGCTCACCTACCGCGATCAGGCGTTCAAGGTGCTCGACCCGGAGCGGGTCGAGCTCCGGCACAACAGCGAGTGGCTGGAGATGTCGAGCGCCGAGCTCTTCTCGCTCGTCCGCCGGTTCACAGTGGCCCGGCTGCTGGAGCGGGAGGACTTCGCGAATCGGATCGCCAGGGCGGAGCCGGTCTCGGCGCTCGAGCTGCTCTACCCGATCCTCCAGGGCTACGACTCGGTCGCGGTCGAGGCCGATGTCGAGCTCGGCGGGACCGACCAGACCTTCAACCTGCTGTTCGCGCGCGACGTCCAGTCCGCGCTCGGGGTGGAGCCGCAGTCGATTCTGACCATGCCGCTTCTGGTCGGCACCGACGGGACCCGGAAGATGAGCAAGTCGTTCGGGAATTACGTCGGCGTCACCGACCCCCCGGGCGAGATGTTCGGCCGGCTGATGAGCATCCCCGACAGCGCGCTCGCCGACTACTACCTGCTGCTGCTCGACGACGACCTCGACCCGGAGCGCCATCCGGGCGAGGCGAAACGGGAGCTCGCGCGGCGCCTCGTCGATCGATTCCACGGCGAGGGGGCGGGGCCGGCGGCGGAGCGGGACTTCGACCGGGTTCACGTCGAGCGCGAGGCGCCGGAGGAGATCGAAGAGGCGGTCGTCGCGGCGGGACCCGACGGCGCCGTGCATCTGCCGGCGGCGATCGCGGCGGCGTTCGGGCTCAGCCGCAGCGCGGCCCGCCGGCTGATCGAGCAGGGCGGGGTGCGGGTCGGGGACGAGGTGCTCGACCGCGATCGGCTCGACCTCGCGGCGGACGAGGTCGACGGGGCGATGCTCCAGGTCGGGCGGCGCCGGTTCCGCCGCCTCCGCGTCGCCGAGCGCGGGTGAGACGTGGGATGGGGTCCCTCGGGCGGGGCCATCTCCGACGATGCGATCGTCGCCGAGCTGATGACGCTCGCCGAGCGCCATCCCGGGTACGCGCTGCTGCAATTCCGCGCCGTCGCGTCCGCGCATCAGTACCGGCACCTCTACCGGCTCGTGCGTGAGTTTGTTCCCGCCGGCGCCGAGGTGCTCGACTGGGGCGCCGGCAACGGCCATTTCTCGTATTTCCTTCTCCGCGCGGCCTACCGCGCGACGGGGTACTCGCTCGAGGAGGTCTCGTTCCTGGCCGCGTCGGCGCGGGATGACTATCGATTCGTGAAGGGCGATCGCGACGAGCCGGTCCGGTTGCCGTTTGAAGATGGCTCGTTCGACGCGGTCGCCTCGGTTGGGGTTCTCGAGCACGTCCCCGAATCGGGGGGCGACGAACGCGCGAGCCTGGCCGAGATCGTCAGGGTCCTGAAGGCCGGCGGGATCTTCGTCTGCTACCACCTTCCGAACCGCTACTCGTGGATCGATCGTGCCGCCCGCGCCGGGCCCTGGGGCCCGCACCACCATCAGCACCGCTATGCCGCCGAGGACATCGAGCGGCTGACCGCGGCGACCGGACTCGAGCTCCTGACGACTCGCACCTACGGGGCGCTGCCGCGAAACTTCTGGCACCGGCTGCCGGCCGGCTTGCGAGCCTCTCGCGCGGCGGCCCTCGCCTGGGACCGCCTCGACGATCTGCTGTCGTCGGTGCTCGCCCCGATTTGCCAGAACCGCTGGTTCGTCGCCCGCCGCCGCTCGGAAAACGCCCGCTAGAATGCACTGGCAGGCAGCAGCGCGCTGCCCGCGCCTAGGCGGGCTTGACGTCCTCCGATATACTGGGTGGTCGCCCTTGGGGCGGGCTGAGCCTGTCCGGGAGTCACCCGGGCTGGCCTGCGGCGGTCCTTGAAAACTGAGCAGCGCGCGTGCCGCGGACCATCCGGTCCGTCGGCCGCGATAGGCCCGACCTCCGTGCGCACCCCGCACGGAGGCATTTGAACCCGTCATGCCGGTCGCCGACGGTGTACTTCGGCGACCAAGCCAGGCATGGCATCTCTTCGTAAGACAGAGGAGCCGGCGCCCCCGACTGGGACGACCGGATTTGAAACCCTCGAGTCACTTTTCACGGAGAGTTTGATCCTGGCTCAGGACGAACGCTGGCGGCGTGCCTAACACATGCAAGTGGAGCGACGAACCAGGGCTTGCCCTGGAGCAAAGCCGCGAACGGGTGAGTAACACGTGGGTAACCTGCCCCGATGACCGGGACAACCCGAGGAAACTCGGGCTAATACCGGATGTGCCCCGCGAGCACGAGCTCGCTGGGCAAAGGAAGCTTCGGCCTCCGCTTCGGGAGGGGCCCGCGGCCCATTAGCTAGTCGGTGAGGTAACGGCTCACTGAGGCGACGATGGGTAGCTGGTCTGAGAGGACGATCAGCCACACTGGGACTGAGACACGGCCCAGACTCCTACGGGAGGCAGCAGTGGGGAATCTTGCGCAATGCGCGAAAGCGTGACGCAGCAACGCCGCGTGGGGGAAGA
>JBKPNB010000030.1:0-11511 GCA_046732395.1 Actinomycetota bacterium
CCATCTCCCAGATCATCTGGATTGTCGGCCCTGCGCTCGGAGCGATCGGCATGTTCGACTGGGCGATCCAGACCGATGGGCGGCTCACCAGGAGGGTCACCCTCACGGCGGGCTCGCTTCTGGCGGCGTTGTGCCTGATCACTGCTGCCGTCGCCTTGTGGGGATGGCCGTAGTGAGGCGCGCGATAGCGATTAGGGCCCCCACGACGCGAGACCACTGCGGATGAACCCGACGAGCACGGCAATCTTCTTCACCGTGATCACCGGGCTTGGGGCCTGGGGCTCTCGGGGCTGGTCGCGCGACACGGGGTCGACCCTCGTGTATGCCCTCTACCTGGGGCTCGCGATCCTGTTCGTGCTCGGAGTGATTGGGACGATCTGGCGGCTCACGTGAAGCGGGTAGCCATCGTTGCGATGCTCGGCTTGCTCCTAACCCTGGCTGGCGCCGCAGCCGCTGATGCTCCCAAGGTGGCCAAGAAGGCCTGCGTCGATAGGTACGACAACGGCCGCTGCGCCTTCAAGCCCGACCGCTGGGGCGCCGGAGCGCACGCTGAGGTGAGGTCACTGAAGTGGAGCGATTGGGGCCACAAGAACGCAATCGGTCGAGGCCGTATCCATTACTCCCCAGGGGGCGATGGTGGCCCCGGCAAGGTCAAGCTCAGCCACCTCAAGGGCTGCAGCAGCGCTCGAGCTCACTACACGAAGATCAAGATCATCTTCGTCGACCGTTCGGCCTACAGCTACGGGTACCACACGGGCTGCTGAGGGAGCACCCTCGCATCGCCCTCCGTGCGGGTGGTGACGGGCCCTTTCAGAGCTTCGCCGGGTCACTGTGCCGACCGCGCGGCGCAAAAATGACTCTGACGCCGAGCGTGACTGGCTACACTCATCCGCCGTGCGGAGGGCGATCGTCGGGACAGGGATAAGGGCGCTAGTCGTTGCGACGGCGCTGATCGTCCCCGTCGCGAACGCGCACAGCACGCGAAGGTGCGGGTCCGTCACCGGTCGCCACGGCGGGACCACGCGCACCATTCATGCTCGGCACGTTGGCTGCCGACAGCTCGGCTCGTCACCCGCCACGACATCAGTCGCCCCCACGGTCGCACCTGTCCGATCGGCGGTAAGCCGTGCTACGTCAGGGCAAACGGCACTCGCTTCACCTGCCGCAGCTACGACCGTGGATTGATCATCACGCATTGTCACGCTGGGCGAAAGTACGTCTACTTCGGGGAGGACTGATCGCTCGGACGGCCTAGCGCCGCACCCGGTTGCAGCTAGCGCAGGGGGGCCGCACGTTCGCCAGCGAATCGCCACGGCGGAGCCCACGCGACGCCCGTGTCTGAGCAGTTCGGCCCGGTCGGGGCTGTCCGAGCCCCGCGCGGTGATCTAAAGGGATGGCCGCGATTGGCCGATAAAGGCATCACGACGCGGAGGCAGGCCGTGCCCTCTCGGAGCGGCCGCGGAAGAGGAGGTCTAGGTGACGATCAGGAGGCTGAAGCGGGGGCTCGCCGCGGTGCTACTGGTGGGCGTTCTCGCGGTCGGGATGGTGGCCGCACCATCCTCACCCGCATTCATCGGCCATCACTGCTCGAAGCGGACGTGCCGCTACTTCACCTCGGCCTACCACACCGCCCGCTACTTCTACAACCGGCGGACGTGCGACCAGTGGAAGGAGCTGAGCAACAAGTACCTGCGTGGCTTCAACTCTGCCCGCGCGCTCAAGCACCACTACGACCGCAAGCTGCACCGGCCCTGCTAGCCGCGCCCTGCTCGTACGGCGGGCGCTGGCTGATCCCGCAACTATCCCCCAGCGCCCACCCAGGCCCAAAACGGCTTAGAGAGGCTTAGGGGCCAGCGGTAGAGCCATCGAGCTTCTCTCCTCGTACTCCGAGAGGATGCGATCGATCGGCTCGCTCGGCGCATTAAGCCATCGAAATCAAGCGTTAACCCCCCAAAATTGAGCTTCCCGAGACGCCCTCGGAGCGCGATTTGAGCCCTGTTTTGGCTTGTTCATGGGGTTCCGGGGCGACCTCCAGTTTTTTCAAAGTTTTTTTCACAGCGAGCCGTCCGGCGCCGGTGAGGACCCGGAACGCGAGCATGAAGAGGCCGACGTTGACGAGCGTGGCGAGCAGGATCGCGCCGACGCCGAGCGCGATACCGACGTTGGCGCCGAAGGCCCCGGCGCCCGTCGGCAGCGCCGACAGCGCCGCGGTGACTAGGACGCCGGCGCCAAGCACGACCAGCAGGAGCAGGCTCCGCAGCCGCAGGGCAATCGGGTTGGGTCGCTCGTTGCGGGGGACGGCCCAGGCTCGGTTGAACGCGTTCTGGATCGCCCCGGCGGCGCCCAGGCACCCGTAGATCGTGCCGACGATCCCCACCACGAGCCCGACCCCGCTGCCCGTGAGCGAGTGGACGTTCTCGCGCAGTTGGCTACCGATGACCGGGAGCTCGGCGAGCGTCGAGTTGACGAGCTTGGCCTGGAGGCTGGGATCCCCCTGCAACACGAAGCCGAGGATGGTGACGAGCAGGAGCAGCAGGGGGAAGAGCGACAGGAACCCGTAGTAGGTGATCAGCGCCGTCAGGTAGGGGCCCTGGTCGTCGCCGAACTTGTAGGCCACGGCGAGCGGGAAGCCGAGCCAGCGGTGACGGCGCTGGTAGGCGTCTATCGCATCGATGCGGCTCGGCATGAGCTTTCCGGCGAATACTTAACGCCAGATTGGCCGACTGCAACTCGCGGCTCTCGTCAGCGGTGGCCCCGCGCCAGACTGAGCCCAACCGATGATCCTCGGACTGATCCTTGCGCTGGGGTCGGCGCTGGGCGGCAACCTGGGTTTCCTGTTCAAGCACCGCGGCGCCGTGCTGGTGCGACCGATCCGGGTGCGCCATCCGCTTCGCAGCGCCGCCGATCTGTTTCGCTCGCGATGGTTCGTGCTCGGGTGGATCGTCTCGCTCGTGGCTTGGGGCCTGCACGTCGGAGCGCTTTCGCTCGCCTCGCTCTCGAGCGTTCAGGCGGTCTTGTCCGGAGGGCTCGTCTTCCTCGCGGTGCTCGCCGAGCGCTTCTTTGGATTTCGCCTCGGACGACGGCAATGGACGGGCGTGGCGATCACCGCCGCCGGGTTGGTGATCATCGGCCTGACCGCGGAGACGGAAGGGCCGCAACGCTCGTCGCTCGCGGCGCTGATCGCCTTCGAGACCGCGATCTTGGCGCTCGGCGTCGGGCTCGTTCGGGCCTCGACCCGCCGCGGCATCGCACGGCGCCGCACGGCACTCCTGCTCGCGATAGCCGCCGGAGTGCTGTTCGGGGTCTCCGACGTCGCCATCAAGTACCTCACCCACGCCCAGGGGCCGTTGCTCGGCCTGCTCAGCCCGTGGACGGTCACCGCCCTGATCTCGTTCGTCGTCTCCTTCTACGCCTCCGCCCGTAGCCTGCAGATCGGTGAGGCCATCGAGGTCATCGCGATCACATCGGTGGCGGCCAACCTCGCCGCGATCCTCGGCGGCATCCTGGTCTTCGGCGAGCCGGTCGGGACGGGCCCGCTCGGGATCGCCGCCCGCCTGCTCGCGTTCGGCCTCGTGATCGCCGGGGCGGCGCTCGTGCCCGCCCCGCTGCGCGCACGCGCCGGGCCGGGCTAGCAGGGCCGGATGAGGTGCGTGAGCTAGCGGTCGTGGTACGGTCGGCCGTGGACGGTCGCTGACCAGGCGACCGAGCCGAACTGCGACCTCGCCGACGGACTGGCCTCCGCCTAGACGGGCACACAGAGACACAGGCCCGTTTCAAATCAAAGAGATTCAACGCCCAGCGGCGCTTGCGCGAGATGGGCTTAAAGATCGAAGGAGGCTTCAGATGAGCGTCGCCGAGACGGTCCCGATCGAGCACGAAACGCGCGAGCGCGTCGTGCGGACGCTGGTCTTCGCCCTCCCGCCGGCCGCGCTCGCGATCGGGGCATGGCTGGCGTGGGGCGGAGCCCTGCACTGGCAGGACCTGCTCGTGCTCGCGGTCACCTACATCCTCAGCGGGCTCGGCGTCACGGTGGGTTATCACCGGCTCTTCACCCACCGCAGCTTCAAGACCACGCGCTCGCTGCGAGCGCTCCTCGCCGTCCTCGGCTCGACGGCGGTCGAGGGACCGGTGATCGAATGGGTCGCGACCCATCGCAAGCATCACCGCTTCTCCGATCACCACGGCGATCCGCACAGCCCCCATCTCGACGCGGCGCCGGGGTGGCGGGGGTCGCTGCGCGGACTCGCCCATGCGCACGTCGGCTGGATCTTCCGTGGCAATGACATGGCGAACCCCGCCCGCTACGCGAAGGATCTGCTCGCCGACGGCGACCTGCGCTTCATCAGCCGCACCTTCCCGCTCTGGGTGATGGTCGGGCTCGCCGTCCCCTTCGCCCTCGGCGTGGCGTTGACCGGCTCGCTCGGCGGCGGGCTGACGGGACTTCTTTGGGGCGGAGCGGTGCGGATCTTCCTCCTGCACCACGCGACCTTCAGCATTAACTCGCTCTGCCACTACTTCGGCCGGCGACCGTTCGCCACCCGCGATCAGTCCCGCAACCTCGCCTGGTTAGCGCCCCTCGCCCTCGGCGAGGCCTGGCACAACAACCATCACGCCTTCCCGACCTCGGCTCGCCAGGGACTTGGCCGCTGGGAGCTCGACCCGAGCGGCTGGCTCATCGGCGCGCTCGAGCGCTGCAACCTGGCCTGGGACGTGATCAGGATCAGTCCCGCACGCCAGCGGGCGAAACGCGGATCCGCGGTGGCCGCCTAGCTTTCGGGCCCCCCCTCCCCTGCCCGCTCCGCCCGCTCCCGCGCGGCGTCGACCTCGCGCTCACGCGCATAGCGCGCTTCGTACCCACGGTCGCGCTCCGCCTCCTCACGGTCCCGTTCAGTGGAGCCCTTTGCCCGCGCACGAGCATGATCTGCTTGCTTCCGCTCGTATTTCCGCCCTCGCTTGTACTGAAAGTAGCTGTCGGGACCGAGAGACAGCCGCAGCCTGCGAAGGTAGTTGCCCGCTTGCCTCAGCTTGTCCCATAAGCCCATCGTCCGCACGACCCTACGTGAGTTCGATCTACCGGCCTGGCCCAGGGTCCCGCTCTTGGCCGGGGTGCTGTCCGCCCTCCCGCCCGATGTCGCGGCCCTGCTCTGCCGCTCCCGCCTGCCCTCGGGCCTCATCTATGTCACGCCGAGCCTCGCCGCGCCGCTGTGCAGCCCGCCTTTGTCGCCCCGCATCGACAGTGTCACGAACAGCACCACAAGCACGACGGCGGCGGCGACCGCGATCACGACGACGCCGGTGCTCACCGCGAGCATCACCATGGTGTTGCTCATCGCGCCTCTCCTTCCGCCAACCCTCGCCCAGCATACGCCCGCGACCGTCAAGTCGTCCGTTCGTGACCTTCGGTCGCTGCGGGCCGCGGGCCAACGGCCAGGACGCGAGATCAGCTTCCGCGTGGTCTTGCGTCTTCCTAGCGCCTTCGGTGCCGGGCGCAGGATCTCGAACAAAGATGGCCGAGCTCAACGGCGACGTTAGCTGGCCGCGGGCCCCGCTCGGCTGGCGCTGGGCGACCAGTCCACCGAGTCGAAGGGCTACGAGGACCTGCTCGCGCGTGGCCCGGCGGCGGCTCGTTCACGACCGGCGCCAGCGTCATCTCTCGGCCCGAATCGCCGACCCGGACCACGCCCGAGGGCACGGGACCGGTAGGTCAAGGTTCCCGGTAGCGGCTGCGCTTCCGGCTACCGCTGGGCGGCCGCGGGCGAAAACGAGGGCTTTGCGGAACCCGCGGCCGTCTTGACGCGGCGTAAACTTGCCCGAAATGGCGGTCATAATCTCATTGCGCCCCACGGATAAGCGAGGGGGCGAAATTCTCGATGACCTCGGGAAGCAAACGAGCGCAGTGCCGGACGTTTCGCCTGATGGCACGCGCCAATATCACCTCGACGCGCCGGAGGCCACGTCTTTCGATTCCTTCGATCACATGCTCGACCGCATCGACCCGCGGTGGCGCGACCACGTGACGACCTGGCGCGAGACCTAGGGCGCATCTCGACTATTTACGGGTCCTCCCTCGCGAGCCGGTCGAGACGGCGGGGCATGATTCGGGCCACGGAGAGCCGTTCTCCGCCCGCCTTTCGGTCCGGCAACCCCTCTCATTACGTGCTGCGATCCGCAGATCGAGTTCCACTCGACGTTTGCGGCGGTCGCCGGGGCCGTGTACCACGGGCATGATGGGTTGCGGAGGTGGTATCGAGACCTCGAGGAGGCATGGCGAGACGCGATTCGCCCTCAGCTCGAGGCGTTTTTCGACCTCGGCGAGCACACGCTCACTTTCACCGCGGTGCATGGGCGCGGAATGCAGAGCGCTGTGGACGTGGGTGCTGCCGATCGCCGCGATGTCAGCTGGCTCTAGCTCTGCTTCGACGGCCCGGACCAGCGCCTTAAGACGCGCCGGGCTCGATCGTCCTTTGATCGCCGCTGGCCCGGACCTCAACCTTCCGAGGTTTCGCCGCCTCGGAGACTGCGAGGGTGAGCGTCAGCACGCCACCCTCGTAGCTCGCCCCGATGCTGTCGGTGTCAATAGTGGCGCCAAGCGAGAGCTGTCGGCTGAAGATGCCCTGGGGTCGCTCGCTTACGAGCAGCTCATCGCCCTCCCTAAACTCGAAGTGCCGCTGCGCCCTCACCGTCAGAGCGTTTCTCTCAACCGTCACGTCGATCGAGTTGGGATCGGCGCCCGGCAGGTCGAGGTGGACGATGAACTCGTCACCACGGCGATAGGCGTCCATCGGGCAGCTGCGGGGACTTCTTCCTCCGGAGATGATCTGCTGGGTCAGCTGGTCAAGCTCTCGAAAGGGATCAAAATAGAGCGTCATCTCTGCCTCTCTCGCTCCGGGGTCTTCGGCTGTGACCTACGGGGAAGATACCCGGCTTCCACGCCCCGATGGCGAAGGACGCCGAGGCCGAGGGCGAGGTTCACGCCGTCGCGATCCTGCGCAAGGAGATGATGAGTGACTGGCGCGCCGCGCTCGCGCTCCTTGAGCGCCGCCACCCCGAGCGCTGGCGCCGGCGCGAGCGCCGCGAGCACCTGACGGGCGCCGATGAGCGCCCGCGGATCGAACTCTCAGAGCTCCCCGAGCGTGACCTAAAGGCCCTGGAGCGGATCAATGCTCGTGCTACCAAGCCAAAGTGAGGTTCGCGCCAAGCGCTGCCGGCGAAGCCTTCGGGCGTTCATCGGCGAGTGCTGGGCGATCGTCGAGCCGGCGCGGCCGTTCGTCTCGGGCTGGCACCTCGAGGCGGTCTGCGAGTACCTCGAGGCGGCGAGCCGGGGCGAGGTTCGCCGGCTCGTCATCAACATCCCGCCCCGGCACATGAAGAGCCTCTCGGTCTCGGTCTTCTGGCCCGCCTGGTGCTGGCTTAGCGACCCCGAGCGCCGCTTCCTTTACGCGAGCTACTCGGCGAAGGCCAAGCACACCCTGGTTAAGAGCAACCATGCCTTTAGCGCGAAGGACGACGGCCTCGACGCCGACGACGCGACGACGACGCAACGAGGCGAGGCGCAACGGAGACCTCGGCATCGAGGCGGTGCGCGGGGTGATCGACGGCGGCGGGAACGAGGCGAGCGGCAACGGCGACCCGCGCCAGTGCACGAACATCGTCTGTAGCTGAACGCGAGAGGGACCGCGCCGGCGGCGAGGGGCGCAGCCCTCTGAGATGACGAGGCCGCGTTCGACCTAGCGAGTGAGCTGCTCCTCCTGGAGCCCGGCGGCTTCGAGCGCCTCGGCGCGGGTTCGCGAAACGCCGCGTAGGCAACCTTGCCCTGTTGAAACCTGACTGCTACGAACCAAGGCAGCTCGACGGGGACCCCATCCGCTCGGCCCCGGCCAGTGGTCTTGCCGGACGCCAGCAATACGTCACCGAATTCCTCGATCCGCGAGTAGTCGGCGTGGACCTCGGTGAATATCTCGTTGAGGTCGGAAACGAACTTCATCGCCCCCGCTCGGCCTCGATAGATCGTTCGCTCCACCCCCCGGCCAACAGCGGCTCGATCGTCACCTCCGGGTCGAACAGTTCTTCCGCGAGGTCCGCGTCGCCTCCCCCGCGGTTGAAGGCCGCAACGACTCGCCGGTAGACCTCCACGTTCTCCTGCGACATCGCCTACTCCCGCAGCCCGGCGGCTTCGAGGTCAGTGATGAGGCGAACTGCTACTTCCCGACGCCCTCGGGCACGATCCGGACTCCGCGCTCGTACCAGTTGCCGACCGGCACTTCGGCAATCAGGACCTCCGTTTCGCTTCGGAAGCTCTCACCCTTGACGCCGACGACGGCGTTGATTAGCCCCTCGGCGAGCTGCTCTCGTTCATCAGCCGAGAACACCCCCTCGAGGAGTCGTGCCTCGATGAGTGGCATGCGTTCCTCCTCCGTCGTACGATCACACCTCCGGCGGATGATCCACCTCTGCGCTGACCGGCGCACGTTGCAGTCACGTCCGGGTGGCCCGGTTCGAGGTCTGATGCTTGGGCTACTCCCGCAGCCCGGCGGCTTCGAGGGCGTCGTGCCGAGTCGAGAACGATCGACCTCGGACGATCTTCCCATCGCGAAGCGTGAAGATCGCATCAAATGGCCTATCGATCTTGGGTCCGCCGCGCCGAGCACGTGTGGTCACCAGTGCGAGGGCGAGAACATCGTCGCCGTAGTCGACAAACCGCTCGAGCTCGACCCGCAACTCCTCCCATTCTCTGGGCAGGCTTTCGAAATACCGCTTGACCTCCGCATGACCTCGGCGGGCGATCGCCCCTGCGACGAGAGGATCGTCGACCCACTCGACCCCTGGGTCAAAGAGCGCAAGCAGGCCGTCGAAGTCACCGCGGCTGCTGCGGGCATACGCGTCCTTCACGATCTCCACGTTCCCCTGCGACATCGCCTACTCCGAAAGCCCGGCGGCTTCGAGGGCTTGCCGTTGGTCCAGGTAGATCCGGCCCTTGACGATCTTGCCGGCTCGAAGGTGCGAGAGGGCCGCGACGTCGCGGCTCACGGGGACGCCGCTTCCGGCGCCACGCCCAACGATGCGATACAGGTGGACGACCCGATCTCCGCCTGCGTCAAGGAACCGATCTCCCTCGACATGAAATTCCTGCATGACGGCATCGATGTCCTCCCTGTAGTGCACCAGCCCGGCGCGCCCCCGATAGGTCTTTTGCTCGACGGCCGATTGGAACTCGATATCCGGGTCCACCGGGCTCAGAAGGCGATCCCGGCCTCCGGCGTTGAAGGCGTCCACCGCCCTGCGGACGATCTCAATGTTCTCGTGCGACATCGCCCGCGCAGTATCTCGCGGGCTACCGCGTCGAAGGCCCGGGGTCGAAGAGTCGACCGGCGGATCTCGCCGGCCGCCTGGGTCAGCCCCGCGCACGCTTCCTCTCCGCCCGTCGCTCGACACGCCCGCGCTCTGCCCACCGCGCGACCTCGCGCCGATCCCAAACCGGCGTCGCTCGCAAGCGAGCGATCGGCTCAGGGAAGTCTGGGCGAGTGGTCAAACGTTGGGCTTGGCGGCGAGAAACGCCGAGTACCTCTCCGACTTCGGAAAGTCCAAGCAGGTCCTGTCCCGATGGCATCGGGACGTAGGGCTCCTCGAAGCTACGCGGCGCCGCGATCCCCGCGCCGGAGCGCTCTTCCGATGCATTAGCCATCGCGCAGCAGCTCGGCGAGCACGACGGCGTTGTTGTGCTGCTGGTCGCGGGCGGCGTAAACGATCGTCAGGGGACCCTGCCTCGCGCGAGCGCGCAGCTCCTCGATCAGCTCGGCACAAGCGAGAGCGCGCGGAGCAACTGCGGCAGTCCACCGCTCCGACCGAGCCAGGACGGCGTCGAACGAGGAGGGGCCGCGCTGCGGGAACCAGGCGGCTGCGAGTGCTGCGCGATGGTCCGCGCGATGGTTTTTCGTCGCCTGGCCCCGATCGCGCGCCCTGTCGCGATGGGTCGCAAGGAACGGATGCCCGCTCCGTAATGCCCGCTTTGCAGCGGATTCGCTGCGAACAAGGAGCGCGCCCGACAGGATTCGAACCTGTGACCTTCGGTTTCGTAGACGAGTCCGAGATCCTGCGAAATCGAGGTATTTGCGGCGCTCTTCGAATGAAAGACGCGCCGTGCGATGGTCCGCGATGGTCGTTTTGCGAGTTTTGAGAGAGGCCGTGGGGAACTCTTTTTCAGAACTCGCCCGCTCCGTCTAGTCGTCGCGCCTAGCAGCGCGACGTCGAGATGCGGCAGAGCCATGCCGATAAAGGGCACCCCCTTTTCGTCCATTCCAGGCGTCTCGCGAGCTCCAACCTGGACGCCTCCCTTCACGACGCGAGGGTGTCGCACAAAGCCTTCTCGAATCACCTGGACCGCGGTCGCTGTGATGGGTGCTGGTGCGGGTCGGAGCGCGAACCCCGGGCTGGGCGCTCCGGACCGAGCAATCGACTTGGAGCTTTTCGAAGCCCAGCCTTAGAACGCGCTTCAATGAGGCCCCCCGGGGTTTATGCGACAGCCTCACGCGAAAGCGGAAGAGAGGTGGGCTGACTAACGGGACGTCGCGATTTAGCTAGTCGTGGGGTCGGCCCGGGCGTTTGCGGCCGCCTGCTTCCGCGCAGCCTTCTTGGCCTGCTTCTCCTGCCGACGCTCGAGGAGCTTGCGTTCACGGTTGAGCTTTGCCATCGTGGTCTTCCGCTTGCTGGCTGAGGCCATGCCCTCTGCTCCTTAACGTGTCTGGACGTTCGCGGCCGCCGGGCCCTTGGCGCCCTGCTCGACGTCGTAGCTCACCTTCGCGCCCTCGGCCAGCGACTTGAAGCCGCTGCCCTGGATCGCGCTGTGATGCACGAACACGTCCTCGCCGGGCTCATCCGGCGTGATGAATCCGAAGCCCTTGTCGTCGTTGAACCACTTCACTGTTCCTGTGGCCATCTCTCGGTCCCTCCGTGTGCGTGCACTGCCAACGCCGTGGGTGCCGGGAGGCAACGACTGCGAAAATGCGGGGCACTACCTCGATCGAACGGATGCTCGACCCGAGAAACCAGTCTAGCCGTCACGAAGTCGGGCGAGATACCTAGCCTCCGCTTCGCGTCGTCTGATGTCCGATCGTCGCCGCAGGTACCAGTCGTCTCGGTCGCGATTGATCGGGGTCGGTCCACCGGCACTCGCACGCCGAAACATCGAGGCACAACAGTCATCTCGGGCGCCGTTCTTGCGCTTCCTCTGACACGCTCGCTGTCGCTACGGCTTCGCGCGAAGCGCAAGCCCCCGTCACGATCCACAGTCGAGACGATTCCGGCCGTTCTCCGGTCGTGCGCTTCGCAGGCCACAGAAGGCCACTTCCTACACTGGTTGGAGCATTCGCTCGTCGGCGCTCCTCCCTCGTTCCGCGCGCGAACCCGTCCCCGAGGGTCAGGAAGGTGCATTCGATGACGAATTTCGACCCTCCGGCGGACGTCGAGGAGGCCACCGCATGGACCTGCGCCCGGTGCGAGATGACGGTGAGCTTT
>JBKPNB010000031.1:0-6200 GCA_046732395.1 Actinomycetota bacterium
CTCCAGGCCTCCCAGCACGGCGACGCCCGGAGCGGCCGCGTCGACGTCGACATCTGCTCGAAGCCGTTCGCGGGCGGACCGGGATGCGTGCGGCCGAAGGTGATCGACTTCGACCTCTACCTGCCGAAGCGGGGCGTCCCGATCGATTCGACGCCGAACCGGCGGGCGGTGCGGGCGCTCCACCACCGCGGCGGCTACGCGATCTGCTACGTCGACGCCGGCAGCATCGAGAGCTACCGGCCCGACTACCCGCGGTTCGTGCGCTGGAACCGCCGCCACGGCCACTCGCTACTCGGCAAACCGTTCAGCCCGATCTTCAACGACGAGCGCTACGCGAACATCGGCGGCGAGCGCCAGCGCGCGTTCCTACGGCGGATGATGGGAAAGCGCGTCGCCAAATGCCGGCGGGCGGGGTTCGACGCCGTCGAGTTCGACGTCGTCGACACTTGGCAGACGCCGAAGCGGGTCAGCGGCTGGAAGATCTCGTATCGGGACCAGCTCAAATACAACCGCTCGCTGGCGAGGATCGGGCATCGCAACGGGTTGGCCGTGGCGCTGAAGAACGACCTCGAGCAGATCCCGGACCTGATCCACCACTTCGACTTCGCGATCAACGAGCAGTGCTTCCAGTACCACGAGTGCAACCGCCTCGAGCGATTCGTCGATGCCGGCAAGCCGGTGTTCGAGGTCGAGTACCGGCTGAAGCCGGCGCAGTTCTGCCCGCAGGCCGCGGCGCTCGGGTTCAACGCGATCCGCAAGGCGCACAACTTCTCCCTCCACGACGAGCCGTTCAGGCCCTGCGCGTAGGCGGTCGCTCTCGCATCGCGTCTCGTGCACGGATTCACGCGGAGGCGCCCAACGTTGGCGCCCGACGCTGTTAGGAACGGAAGTCCAGCAACATTGACTGGATCCGGCAGCGACAGTTCGGAGCCCTCATCCTTCCCCCTCGCGGCGACATGTCCCCGCGCACCATGCCCGTTACGTCACGTGCATAGCGACGGCAGCGCGTTCGATCTCGTAGTGGAGGGTGAGGAATCGCTGTCCGGCGAGGTAAAAGCTGTGGTCCGTCTTCAGCTCGCCTTCGGCGACGTAGACGAAGATGCGTTCCTGGAAATAGAGCAGCTTGAGAACGGTCAGGGCGTCCCTCTCGCTGTCGACGGAGCTCAGGTAGTGGCCCGGAAATGCGAGATCGGTTCGCGACGTCAGGACGAAGTCGTGCTCCCCGGCGTTCTGGGGAAGGAGGGTCGCGGTGAAGTTGGCGCTGGGGATCGGGAAACCGACGCTCACATAGCCGCGGCCCTCGTGCCTGAAGCTCGTGTAGATGCCGACGTAGATCGGCTCGCCTGAGTCCGCGAACGTCCGGATCCAGCCACGGATGTCGATCTCGTCACCGCCGTCCACGGCGATCGTGTCGATCGTGCTGATCATCCCTCGTTGGGCTTCCTCGATGTTGGACGGAATCGCGGCCTGCCCGAGCGGCTGCGCGACCAGCAACTTGAAGATCTCGTATCCGGGCTTCATCCAACGCCGCCACTCCGGAACGATCGAGAGCTTGAAACGGCTGGTGTGCTCGTAGAACTCGCGGATCAGCGGGTGCACCCGGCCCGCGTCGAAGGTCGGACCGTTCAAGCCGTCAAGCGAGGCGAGAATTCCGACGTCGGGCGGATTCCGGCGAAACGTGCCGCCCCGGATCTTCGCGAGCTGCTCGACGTAGTCTGCGCCGACGTACCGCGAACGCGCCTCGAAGGGCACGACATATCGCAGCTCCGCCGCCGGTACCTCCTCGGCCATCACGCGGACCAGGGGCCGATCACGGTAGGCGATCGCGGCGACCACGCGGTAGACGATCGCCACCGCGGCAGCCACCAGCGCAGATTCGAGACCGGCGTCGAGAGCCTGGAAAAGGATGCCCAGGCCGGCCCCGACGACGACCCCGATGACCGCCTTCAGCGCACGCAGACCGAGCAGACCGAGGAACGCGCCGCTGATGATCGCGGTGAGCAGGGGCTCGTCGGGGCCGTAGATCAGACCGAGCAACCAGCCGAACAGCGCCATCAGCAGAGCGCTGCTGAAGATCCGCTGCCAGAGCGGCTTGATCTCGCCCTCCGCTCTGCTCATCGTGGTGATTACCTCGGCCGGTGCGTACACGCCTGCACCGACCACAGCCCCGACGCCGGCCCCGACCCCGTCGATCGCATCGCCCAGCGCTGCGCCCGACGCAGCGCCCAGCGCTGTTCCCCAGACCACCGCGTCGCCTACCCGGCCGGAACGGCTCCGCCTGCGTCGGTCGGGATCAGCCATGGCGGGGAGTATCGCCGCATCCTGAGCGCCGGCTGTCGGTCTCGTACGATCGGCGCGATGGAGGAAAGTGACCTGGCCGTCAGCCTGGCGCGCGCAAGGATCGCCTTCGGTGTGGTCTCGCTGCTTGCGCCGGGCCTCGTGGTCCGCACGATGACCGGCGGTGGCCGTTCCGAGGGAGGGGCGCGCCTCTTCGTACGCATGGTCGGTGCCCGCGACCTCGGACTCGGCCTCGGGCTCCAGGTCGCCCTCGACCGCGACGCGCCCACGCGCGGCTGGCTTGAAGCATCGGCCGTGGTCGACGGCATCGACGCGGCCGCATGCCTGCTCGCCCGCCCTCATCTCCGCCCGAGCGTCTTCCCCAGCACTTTCGGCCTAGCGGCGAGCGGAGCGCTGCTCGGTGGCTGGCTGGCAAGGCGACTCGACCCCGCACCCCCCGCGCCCTCATAGTGTCCGAGCCGGTGAGCGAACTGTGACCCGCTACGGCGGTAGCAAAGACGGTGCCCGCGTCGTACAGCCTTCGCCATCGAAGGGTGGCATCGCTGAGCGCGCCTTTCGACGACGACCGGAAGTCCAGCCCGCCCGCGCGCGCTCAGTCCGACGCTAGCGGGACATCGAGGACGACTTCGACGGTGTCGCGCACCTTGAGCGCGCCCATCATCCCTCGATAGGGCTTGATCCCCCACTCGCTCTGGGTCACGGGCAACGTACCGCGCACCCGGCCGTCCGCAGCCGCGCTGAGTTCGAAGCTCGCCGGCCGCCTCGTACCTGCGAGCTCGAGTTCGCCGCGCACGTTCAGTCCGGCGTTATCGGACTCAACCGCGGTCGAGCGGAAGGCAATCGGGCGTCCCCCGAGGATCTTCGCGTCGATGGTCTTGCGGATGTCGGCACGGTCCTTGTCGGTAAGTGGCTTGACGCCGCGCAACCCCTCGCGCACTTGCAGTGAGTGAGGGTCGGCGTTGAGCTGGACGGCGGAGAGCGTGCCGTCCTCGCGGACCTCGGCCGCCGCCTCCCACTGCCCGACATCGATGATCAGGTCGTGGCCTACCTTCTGCGCCCAGCCTTCTCGGTACGTGCGCACCTGCAGCGTTCCGTTGTCACCACCGACCCTATGCGTGCCCGCTCGAAACGTCGCGAGCGCGATCGTATCGCCAGCAACGCCAGCGGCATTTGTGCTTGTCGCGCGAATGCGAGGGCGATAACGAGAGCACTCCGGCGTACCGGCTCGGTCTGCGGCGTCGCCGATCGGAGTCTCGTCTAGCGGCCTTCTCGCAACTGCAACCGGTTGCCGTCGGGATCCTGGAACACCGGGATCCTGGAACACCGGGATCCTGGAACACTGCGATATGACCCCACGGGTACTCGAGCACCTCCGTCTCGAACTTGACGCCCCGCGACTCCAGCGCCTCGAACGCCTTCCGGCAATCCTCCGTCCCGATCGTGTAGGCCGCCGGGATGCGGTCCCCGACCGGCTCGGCCTTCCCGGGCGTCCCGGGCCATAGAACCAGCTGGAGGTCCTGCCCCTCGAGGCCGACGGTCAGGAACCGAGGTCCGTCGGTTGTCGGGTTGTCGACCCGCTGCCCGAAGCCAAACGCGCACAACTTCTCCCTCCACGACGAGCCGTTCAGGCCCTGCGCGTAGGCGGTCGCTGCTACCCGTCGGCGATCAGCCCGGCGGGCGGAAGCTGACGGCCGCGGCCCTGCGCATGGCCTCCTGGGCTTCGTTCATATCGAGGAGTACTGTCGCCTCGGAGCTGATCTCACCGCTCCCGCCGACCGCCATCGACAGCGCGACCACGGCCACGCTGTCCGGCGCCTCGAGGATGAACACGCCATCGCGATCCCCGAGTGTCCACCAGATGCCGTGCAGCTTGCATCCGAGCGACTCGGCCGCCTCCGCCGCGGCCGCACCTCGGTCCTGAGGGTTCTCGACCATCGCCTTCAGCGCGTCGGCGGAGTATTTGAAACGACCGAGATAGAGCGGCACGTCAGCCTCCAATCGTCAGCCCAGACCGCAGTCCCTACGTGCGGTCCAGTCCGGTCTCCTCGAGGGCGGCGGCATGATCTTCAAACGGCTGCCACTTGATGATCTTGCCGTCGCGAAACCAGTAGGCCCCTGCGCTCTCTCCCTCGTGGGCGACTTCACCCGATTCGATCCACCGGACCTCGGTTCTCCCGAGCCCGACCACCGTGTCGCCTCCTGCCACGAAGCGCTCCGGGACGATGCGCGGCTTCACGTTCTCGTATCCCGCTTCGTACCACTCGCGCACCTGGTCGTGCCCGCGCAGCCGAGGCCCGCCTGGAGTCTGGAGCACCACCTCGGGATCGTGCAACGAGAGAAACTCGTCCACGTCGTCGCGCCGATTGAAGAGCTCGACCCATCGGCGCGCGACCGCGACGTTCCCTTCCGACACGGCCCGCACACTAGCGCCGACGCCAGGCCGGGAGCCCGTCGAGCTCGACCCGCTCGACGGTGCCCGCCTCGACCATCGCCTCGAGGTGGGCGCCGAGCGAGCGCGCCAGCTCGAGCTCCATCTCCCGGTAGCCGCCGACCCGCCCGGCGCAGACCGCCAGCAGCGACGGCAGCGTCCGCGGCGCGAGGGTGAGGGCGGCGTCGAGCGCGCGGTCGAGCTCGCGGGTGAACTCCAGGCAGCGGTCGAGGAATGCCTCGACCTCGGCGCCCTCGATCGGCGGGAAGTGGGCGGTGCCGATCCGCGCCGGGGCGAGCGCGCGGAGCCGCTCGATCGTCGCCCGGTAGCGCGCGAGATCGACGTAGGGGGGAGGGCTGAGCCGCTCTCCGTCGAGGCCGACGAACCCGTCGACCATCGCCGCGTCGGCGATGATCGCGGTCCGGCTGCGGGCCTCATACAGGCCGAGGTGCCCGAGCGAGTGGCCGGGAAGGTGGAGGACCCGGACCGCGATCCCGCCGAGCTCGAGCTCGTCCCCCTCCCCGACGGTGCCGTCGAGGCGAGCATCGCCGCCCGCGGCGTCGGCCAGCCAGCGCCAGGTCTCCGGGTCGTAGTCGAGCCCGTAGTCGCGATACCAGCCGTAGCGGGCGGCGGCGATCGCCTCCCACGACTCGATCAGCGGCCGATCGAGCTCGTGGGCGCGAAGCCGCGCCGCGGGCAGGAGGCGGCGAGCCTCGCCGTCGCCGCCGTAGTGGTCGACGTCCGCGTGCGAGACGATCACCTCGCTGACCGCGTCCGCCGCCAGCCCGAGCCCCGCCAGGGCGGGCGCGATCCGTTCGGCGACGGTCCCCGCGATCCCGGTGTCGAACAGCAGCGCTCCGTCGTCGCCGATGACGAGCCACTGCGCGAGCCGGCGCGAGCCCATCGTCGAGTCGATCCGGACGAGCCCCGGCGCCACCTCGGTGACCCCGCTCGCCCCGCCGCCGCCAGAACGGAGCGTATTTGCGGGAGTCGGCACTTAATCGGGCCAGCGCCCGAGCCGCTCCGCCGCCTCGGCCACCGTCTCCGCGAGGGCGCGCCGGGCGGACGCGGCCACGCCGCGGCTGTAGCGGGGGGTCGGCATCGAGACCGACATCGCGCCGACGACCCTCCCGCTCGCGTCCCGGACCGGCATCCCGATGCAGCGCAGGCCGGTCGCGAACTCCTCGTTATCGGTGCTATAGCCCTGGCGGCGGACACGCTCGAGCTCGGCGAGTAGCTCCTCGGGGTCGGTGATCGTGTGCGGCGTCAGCCTCGGCAGCTCGGCGCCGGTGAGGCGGCGGCGCGCCTCCTCGGGATCGAGGCTCGCGAGCAGCGACTTGCCGATGGCGCTCGCGTGGGCGGACAGCCGGGCCCCGGCCCGGGAGGTCAGCTTCATCGGATGGGGCGACTCCGAGAGCTCGAGGTAGACGGCCTCGGTCCCCTCGAGCCGGGCGAGCTGAACGGTCTCGCCGGT
>JBKPNB010000032.1:0-5485 GCA_046732395.1 Actinomycetota bacterium
ATCCGCAGGTCCTCGGGGACGCGGACCCCCCTCGCCTCCGCGGCGAGCAGAGCGCCGAGCGCGAGCCGGTCGAGCGTCGCGTAGATCGCATCCGGCGGCTTGGCCGAGTCGAGCAGCCGTGAAGCGGCGGAGTAGGCGCCCCCCTCGCTGATCGAGTCGCTGATCGTCTCGACGATCGCATCGAGCCCGAGCTCTTCACAACGGGTCTCGAACGCCGCCAGAGTGTCGCTGGTATACGACGAGAGGATCGGGGCGGTGAGCAGCGCGATCCGGGTCGCGCCCTGCTCGGCGAGGTGGTCGATCATCGCCCGGGCGCCGGCGACATGGTCATTGTCCACCCAGCACTGGTCGTCGGGACCGTCGGGCCTACGACCCGTGGTGACGACGGGAACCCCGCGGCGGTCGAGCAGGTCGACGATCTCGTCGCCTGGAACGGGATCCATCACGATCGCGCCGTCGATCGGGAGCCGATCGAGCATTTGCCGTCGGGAGTCGGTCGGCACAAGCGTGAGGGCGAAGCCATGTTCGAGCGCGGTCGCGGTTGCCGCGTTCATCACCTGCATGAAGTAGTCGTAGTCGGCGACCGCGAGCGGGAGGTCGTCGACAAAGGAGACGGTCGCCGCCAGCATGCCGGTGCGCCCCCCGGCCAGGCCGCGAGCGAGCGCGCTCGGGCGGTACCCGAGGCGGTCGGCGACCTCCCTGACCCGCTGACGCGTCTCGTCGGTGAGCCGGCCCTTGTCGTTCAGGGCGTGGGAGACGGTCGTGATCGAGACCCCGGCCGCGGCCGCGACATCGCTGATTCGGACCGGTTGGCGAGCCATGGTCCGGCGACTGTATCGTCGGGTCCCTTGACATGCAAAAGCGCTTCTGCAAAACTAACCGACGCCCTCGCGCAAAAGCGCTTTCGCACGGAGGAGGAGCCGATGCCTGCTGCCGAGAAGTCGCTCGACCCGACGATGTGGGCGAGCGTGCTCCACGCCGGATTGGCCGGCTCGTTCATGCGCTTTCCGCACGTCCCCGCGGAGACCGAGGAGCTGCGCCAGGCGGAGGCGCGCGCCGCCGTCTACGGGATCCCCTTCGACGGGACGAACATCAGCCGCACCGGCTCGAACTACGGCCCCCGCGGAATCCGCGACGTATCCGTTCAGTTCCTCACCTACAACGCGATGCTCGACTTCGACGTCGCCGAGGCCCTCTCGCCGGTCGACTGCGGCGACTGCGACGTAATCCCGGGTGACCCGGTCCACACCTTCGAGCGGGCCCAGGCCGATCTCGAGCGGATCCTCGATGCGGGCGCCCTCGCCGTCACCCTGGGCGGCGAGCATTCGGTCACCATTCCCGCCGTCCGCGCGGTGCGGTCGAGGTTCGAGGACCCGGGGTTCATCCTCGTCGACACCCATCTCGATACGGCGCCCGACGTCGGCGGCGAGGAGCTCAGCCACTGCTGCCCGGTGACCCGCGCCGTCGATGCAGGCTTCGACCCCACCCGCATTGCCCTCGTCGGGATCTCGGGATGGATGAACCCTCGAACCGAGCTCGCCTATTGCCGCGAGCACGGAATCACCGTGATCTGGCTCGAGGAAATCTGGGAGCGCGGCGTTGGCTGGGCGATCGAGCGCGCGCTCGAGGTTGTTGGCGGCGCCGGCGACGGCACCTATCTCTCGTTCGATATCGACAGCCTCGACGCAGCGCACGCCCCGGGCACCTGCTGCCCCACCCCGGGCGGCCTCACGAGCCGCGAGGCCATCGAGCTGGTCCGGGGCATCAGCGCGCGGGGCCTGCTCGGGGTCGACGTGGTCGAGGTCGCGCCGAGTCTCGACGCAACGCCGGCGACGGCTCTGATGGGGGGGCGCATCGCGCTCGAGGCGATGGCGTTTGCGGCGGGGGCGGGCCGGTAGGCCGATGCGCGCTTTGCTCGCCCAGCTCGAGCCCGCGGGCACTCCGGATGAAAACGCCGGACGAGCGGCCGAGATCATCCGCTCCCGCGGCGCCGTCGTCGATCTCATCGCCTTCCCCGAGCTCTACCTCACGGGGTATGACCTCGGACGCGTCGCGAGCGTGGCGATCGCGCTTGACTCCGCTCCCCTCGCCGCGATCAGGGAGGCCGCGGCGGACGCGGCGACGGCGGTCGCCGTCGGGCTCGCCGAGCGACGCGGTCGCGCGGTTGCGAACACGGCGGTGCTGATCGACGAGCGCGGTGCCATCGTCGCCCCCTATCGGAAGACGCACCTCTTCGGCGCGGAGGAGGGCGCGTTCGAACGCGGCGACGAGCTGATCGTCGCTGAGCTGGGGGGTGCGCGGATCGGCACCATGATCTGCTTCGACATGGAGTTCCCGGAGACTGCGCGGGAGCTCGCCCGCGCCGGCGCCGAGCTCCTGCTCACGGTCTCGGCGAACATGGAGTCGTTTTATGGCGATCACCTGATCGCCTCTCAGGCCCGGGCGCTCGACAACCGCCTGCCGCACCTCTACGTGAACCGATGCGGGAGCGAGGCCGGGCTTCGATTCGTCGGCGGCAGCCGCGCGCTGCGACCTGACGGGACCGTCGCGGTTGAGGCTGAGCGCGACCGCGAGAGCCTGCTCGAGGCGGATGTCGATCGGCCGGGGGCCGACGATGACCGCGTCGACTACCTCGCGCAGCTGCGCGACGACCTACGTATCACGGACCTGACCACGACAGGAGGACCCAGATGACGACCGAGGCCGCAAGAGCGGGGACGGCGCCCGGACTTTTCACCCGGAGGGCGACCGGCCTTGTGCGCGAAGCACGGACCTCCGACGCGCTGTTCTACAACGTGATGTGGGCGAGCGTCGCGCTCGCGTTCGCGTTCGCCTGGCTGCTCTACGGCTTCTTCTACCTCGGCTCGAACATGGTGGTGGCGTTCCTGATCGCCTCCGCGCTCGGGCTGCCGGGCGCGTTCCTCTACGCGATGCTCTCCCAGATCATGCCCCGGACGGGCGGCGACTACGTCTTCAACAGCCGCTCGATGCATCCGGCGATCGGGTTCGCGGGCAACTTCAGCTTCTGCTTCTGGCTCGCGATCATCTACGGCCTCTACACGACCTACATGACCACCTACGGCTTTGGCGCCTTCGGCCGGATGATGGCCGGGTTCACGGGCTCGACGGGGTGGCTCGACTTCGGCAACTGGTTCTCGCACGACTACGCGCTCTTCATCACCGGCACGGTCGCGATCGTGGTCTCGGCAGCGGTGTTCATCATCGGCGGCCTGCGCCTCTTCCTGCGGCTCCAGGTCGCAACCTTCCTCATCTACATCCTCGGGACTTTCCTGCTTCCGCTCATCGTCGGCATCTTCCAGTCGAAGGCGGGCTTCATCGCCAACTTCAACGACTATGCCGCCAACCTCGGGACCAACAACGCCGCCCTCCACCTCGCCGCGTCCGCCAAGCACGCCGGATTCGCGCCGACCGGATTCGGAACGGAGATCACGCTGAAGTCCGTGTCGGTGTTCTGGTACACGTTCGGGTTCCTCTACGCGAGTAACTACTTCGCGGGCGAGATCAGGCTGCGCAAGCGCACCCACCTGCTCTCGATCCCCGGCGCCCTGCTCGTCTCCGCCGTCTTCATCGGCCTGCTCCTTGCGGCCTACCTGGGCGTCACCGGCTACGTCTTCAACGGCGAGCTCGGCTTCGCGAACCCGGTGGCCTACGGCTTCACCGCCGGGGCGCCGGCGTATCCGGAGATCATGGGCATCGCCTCCGGCTCCTGGGTGTGGGGCGTGATCATGATCGCGGGGTTCGCGCTTGGCCTTCTGATCTGGTTGCCGCAGACGATGCTCCTGATCAGTCGCAGCATGTTCGCCTGGTCGTTCGACCGGATCATGCCCGCCCGGCTCTCCTACGTCGATAGGCGCACGCATTCACCGGTGATCGCGATCGCGATCGTCAGCGTGCTCGCGATCGGCAGTACTGCCATCTACGCGTTCACCGACTGGTTCAGCACCCTCGCGGTGCTGCTCGGCCTGTCGTTCACACTCCTCATCACGGCGTTCGGCGCGATTCTGCTCCCCTACACCCAGCGGGCGATGGTCGAGAACTCGCCCTACGGCAGGCGCATAGCGGGAATCCCCATCGTCAGCCTGGTCGGGCTGCTGTCCGTCATCGGCTTCGGCCTCGCGATCGCGGTCCTGCTCTGGGATCCGGGCTCGGGATCGAGCCTCAGCGCGAACCCCGGCAAGCTCTGGCTCGCGCTGATCGCTTTGGGCGCGGGGCTGGCGATCTATTTCGTATCGAGCGTGATCCGGCGGCGTCAGGGGATCGACCTCTCGCTGGCCTACCGCGAGCTTCCCCCCGAGTGACATAGATGCCCCTGTTCCGTCGCAACCGAGCCGGCTCGGGGGACGGGGGACTTCGCCTCTACTACGCGTCCGACATCCACGGCACCGAGGTCCTTTGGCGGAAGTTCCTCCATGCGCCCGCGATCTACGGCGCGCCGGTGATCGTGATGGGCGGCGACGTCACCGGCAAGGCGGTGATCCCGCTCGTCGAGGAGAACGGCGCGCTCGTCGCGGAGGTCTTCGGCTCTCGAGAACGGGCGGGCACCCCCGAGGAGCGCGAGGAGCTCGAGCATCGAATTCGCTCGAACGGCATGTACCCCCACGTGATGGCCGCCGCGGAGGTGCAGCGGGTCGCGGCGCTGACCGAGGACGAACGCGAGGTGTGGTTCGCCGACGTCATGCTCGAGACGTTCGATCGCTGGCTGGCGCTGGCGGAGAAGCGCCTCACCGATCCCGACGTCCGATGCTTCGTGATGCCCGGCAACGATGATCCACCTGGCGTCGACACCGCGATCGAGCGGGCGACGCGCGTCGAGGCGTGCGACGAGCGGATCGTCGACCTCGGCAGCTACAGGATGCTCTCGCTCGGCTACTCGAACCTCACCCCGTTCAACTCGCCGCGCGAGCTCGACGAGGACGAGCTCTACCGGCGGGTCGAGGCGATGGCGACGCAGATCGACGACCAGTCCTCCTGCATCTTCAACCTGCACGTCCCGCCCTACGACTCCCAGCTCGACAGCGCGCCGCAGCTCGACGAGAATCTGACCGTGGTGACGGCGGCCGGGCAGCCGAAGATGATCCCGGTCGGGTCGACGGCCGTCCGTGAGCTGATCGAGCGCTTTCAACCAGTGCTCGCCCTCCACGGACATGTCCACGAGTCGCGCGGGGCAACCCGGATCGGGCGGACGCTCTGCATCAACCCCGGCAGCGACTATCACACCGGGCGCATCTCGGGCGTTCTCGTCCATCTCAACCGGGACCGCGCCGACTACCAGTTCGTGATCGGATGAGCCCGCAGGTGGCGAGCCGCGAACGCACCCCGATCGAACCCGACATCGAGGTTGAGGCTCGTCGATTGCTGGCCGAGATCGACCGCCGCCGGCTCGAGATGCGCCTGATCGGCGGGATGGCGATCCGGCTGCTCGCCGGCGAGCGCCTCGACCCCGCCTTCGACCGCCCGATCCAGG
>JBKPNB010000033.1:0-7970 GCA_046732395.1 Actinomycetota bacterium
CGCCCGGCCCGCCCCGGCCGCCGCTCCGCCGGCCCGTCCCCGGCGCCGATCCGGCGGCGTCCGCGTCCTGCGGCTGCTCGGGCTCGTGCTCGTGATCCTGGTGCTGGCCGCGATCATCGCCACCATCGTCCTTCTGACCACCAATGCCGGCCAGAACACGAACATCAGCGAGTTCATCAAGCACAACGTCCCGGATCAGCTGAAGTCGCTGTTCGACTTCATCTCGAGTCACACGAAGTAGCTTCCGCCACCCAGGGGGGAGCGCCGTCGAGGATCGCGGTCCGGTAAGCGTCGAACGACGCCGCGGCGATCGCCCGGCGCGCGCCGGCGGCGAGCGCCGCGAGATAGCCGAGGTTGTGAAGCGAGAGCAGGCGGACGGCGGTGAGCTCGCGGGCCCGCACCAGGTGGTGGAGGTAGGCGCGGGTGTGATCGCGGCATGCCTCGCAGCGGCAGCCGTCGACGAGCGGACCGCGATCGCCGGCGTGGATCGCCGGACGCAAGTCGAAGCGGAAGCGGCGGTCGGGCAACGGAGCGAGCGCCATCCCGTGCCGGGCGAGGCGGGTCGGGACGGCGCAGTCGAAGAGGTCGATTCCGGCCCCGATCGCGGCGACGAGGTCGTCGGGCTCGCCGATTCCGAGCAGGTGCCGGGGGGCGGCGTCGGGCAGCAAGGGCGCGACCAGGCCGACGACCCCGTGCATCTCCGCCTTGTCGCGCCCGAGCGTGCCACCGATCGCTACCCCATCGATCGCCGCCGCGGAGACCCGCTCGGCCGAGGAACGGCGAAGGTCCTCGTGGACCCCGCCCTGGACGATCCCGAACACCGCCTGCCGCGGCGGGCCGTCGGCATCGTGCCAGGCGACGCAGCGGTCGAGCCAGCGGTGGGTGCGCTCGGTGGAGCGCGCGGTGTAGTCGCGGTCAGCGTGGTACGGCGTGCACTCGTCGAAGGCGAGGGCGATGTCGGAGCCGAGCGCGGCCTGGATCCGCATCGAGTCCTCGGGCCCGAGGAAGCGCTCCCGCCCGTCGACGTAGGAGCGGAACCTGACCCCCTCCTCGGAGAGGTCGAGGATCGAGCCCGTCCCCACCCGGCCCCGATCGCGGCCCTTGATCTCGTCCGCCACCCCGCCGTGGGCGAGCGAGAAGACCTGGAAGCCGCCGGAGTCGGTGATCACCGACCCCCGCCACCCCATGAACGACGCGAGCCCGCCGAGGGCGGCGATCCTCTCCTCGCCGGGGGCGAGGTGGAGATGGAAGGTGTTTCCGAGCACCAGCTCGAAGCCGAGGTCCGCAACCTCGGCCGCGGTCAGCGAGCGGACGCTGCCGCTGGTGGCGAGCGGTATGAAAGCCGGGGTCGCCACGGCGCCCGAAGCGAGACGGAGCCGCCCGGTGCGGGCGGCTCCGTCGCGTGCTGTGATTTCGAAGCTGAGGCGCTCGGGGTCGCTTCGCACGACCCCGAGCCTAGGGGTATGGCCCTACTCCTCGGTCTTCTCAGTGGCCGTGCCGTCGACGCTCCCGGCGCCGATCGCGACCCGGTGCGGCTTGCGCTCCTCGGGCTTCGGGATACGGACCTCGAGGACTCCGTCGGTGAACTCGGCGTCGATCGAGTCGGGCTCGACGCCCTGCGGGAGCGTCAGCGAGCGGGAGAATCGCCCGAACGCGCGCTCGACCCGGTAATAGCCCTCAGCCTTCTCCTCGTGCTCCCCCCGGCGCTCGCCGGAGAGAGTGAGGACGTCGTCCTTCACCTCGATCGTGACGTCCTCCTTGCTCAGGCCCGGCAGGTCGGCCCGCAGGACGAGGCTCTCGTCGGTCTCGACCAGGTCGACGGCCGGCACCCAGCGACGGGCGCGCACCTCGGACCGGCCGTTGCCGATGAACGAGTCGAAGAGGCGGTTGAACTCGGACTGCAGCGAGTCAAGCTCTCGGGTTGGATCCCAGCGTACTAGTGCCATATCGCGTCACCTCCTTCCGTGCATGAAATCTAAGTCAGTATATAGCAGATCACTCGCGAGCCGTCAAGGATGCGATGACCGCGGCGCCACGAGCAGCGGCCTCCCGGTCATCTGCGGCGGGCGGTCGAGCCCGAGCATCGCGAGAACCGTCGGGGCGACGTCCGCGAGGATCCCGTCGCGCAGCTCGCCCCCGGCGACGGTGACGACGAGCGGGACCGGGTTGGTGGAGTGCGCCGTGTCCGGCGAGCCGTCGTCGTCGAGCATCTGCTCGGCGTTGCCGTGATCGGCGGTCACCACGCAGGCGCCGCCGCTGCCGTGGACGGCGGCGACAACCTCGCCGAGGCAGCCGTCGACCGCCTCGACGGCCCGCACCGCGGCCGGGATGCTGCCGGTATGGCCGACCATGTCCGGGTTGGCGAAGTTGATGATCCCGAACCGGTAGCCGTCGTCCTCCCACCGCCCGCGGAAGGCGTCGGCAGCCGCCCGGGCGCTCATCTCGGGCCGCTGGTCGTAGGTCGCGACCTCGCGCGGCGACGGCACCAGGCAGCGCTCCTCCCCCTCCCATTCGCGCTCGCGGCCCCCGTTGAAGAAATAGGTGACGTGCGCGTACTTCTCGGTCTCGGCGACGTGCAGCTGGCGACCGCCGGCTCCGGCGAGGACCGCGGCGAGGGTGACCTCGGGATCGGAGGGGGCGAAGGCGACCGGATACGGCCAGCCCGACTGGAACTCGGTCAGCGTCGTCATCGTCACCCGCGGCGCCGCCCCGCGGTCGAACTCCGCGAAGTCCGGGTCGGCGAGCGCGCGGGTGAGCTGGCGGGCACGGTCGGGCCGGAAGTTGAAGTGGATGACTGCGTCGCCGTCGGCGACGCCGTCGTAGTCGCCGATCACGGTCGGGCGGATGAACTCGTCGGTTTCCCCCCGCTCGCGGGCGGCGGCGACGGCCGCCCGGGCGTCGGGGGCACGCTCGCCGGCGGCGTGCACGATCGCGTCGTAGGCGAGCTTCGTCCGCTCCCAGCGGCGATCGCGGTCCATCGCGAAATAGCGGCCGGAGACGGTCCCGATCCGCCCGGCATGGCGGAGCCAGCCCTCGAGCTCGCGCAGGTAGCCCGGGCTCGAGTCGGGCGAGGTGTCGCGCCCGTCGGTGAAGGCGTGTACGACGAGATCGGGAACCCCCTCGCGCGCGGCGAGCTCGACGCACGCCTCGAGGTGGGTCCAGCCGGAGTGGACGCCGCCGTCCGAGACCAACCCCATCAGGTGGAGCCGGCCGCGCGGCCCGGAACGGGCGGCCTCGCAGGCGGCGCGGAGCGCGGGGTTCTCGAAGAAGCTGCCGTCGGCGACGGCGTCGTCGATCCGGGCCAGGTCCTGCTTCACGATCGCCCCGGCCCCGAGGTTGAGGTGGCCGACCTCCGAGTTGCCCATCTGGCCATCGGGAAGGCCGACGTCGCGCCCCGAGGTCCGCAGCTGCGCGTGCGGGTAGGCGCTCCAGAGCTCGTCGAAGACGGGCGTCTCCGCCTGCCCGATCGCGTTGCCGGGGCCGTCCGGGGCGAGGCCCCAGCCGTCGAGGACGACCAGGCAGACGGACGGAACGGGCAGCTCCGACGGGCCTGGCTGAATTCGTGACGCACTCATCGATCCGGGCATGTGGCAGGTGGCAGGTCGATCAATCCTCTACCTGCCACCTGCTACCTGCCACCTGCCGCCTCACAGATCACCAAGAACTCCGCGGGATCCAGGGACGCGCCCCCCACCAGCGCGCCGTCGATTCCCTCGGCCGCCAGCAGCTCGCCGGCGTTCGCCGCCTTCACCGAGCCGCCGTAGAGGATCCTCGTCGCCGCCGCCGCGCCGGCGTCGCGGCCGGCGATCACCGATCGCGCGAAGGCGATCGCCTCGGCGGCCTGCTCGACGGTCGCCGTGCGCCCGGTGCCGATCGCCCAGATCGGCTCGTAGGCGATCACCACCTCCGCCAGCAGCTCGTCCGGGACGGCGGCGAGGTCGGCGTCGAGCTGGCGCTCGAGGACCTCCTCGGTGCGGCCGTCGTCGCGCTTGGCCTCGCTCTCGCCGACGCAGAGGATCGGCGCCAGCCCGGCCGCGAGGACCGCCGGGACCTTGCGGGCGAGCGCATCGTCGGTCTCCCCGAACAGCCGCCGCCGCTCAGAGTGGCCGACGACCGCTCCCCAGGCGCCGAGCTCGACCAGCATCGGCGCCGAGACCTCGCCGGTGAAGGCGCCGGCCGGCTCGTCATGCACGTTTTGCGCCGCGACCGTCACCGCCGTGCCGCCACAGCGCTCGATCGCGGTCGTGAGTGCGGTGAACGGGGGGCAGATCGCGACGTCGACCTCGACCAGATCCGCCGCCCCCGGCAGGAACTCGTCGAGGAAGGCGCCGACCTCGGCCCGCGTTTTGTGCATCTTCCAGTTCGCCGCGACGAGCGGCCCTCTAGGCATCGTCGAGCGCCTCGACCCCGGGCAACTTCCGCCCCTCCATCAGCTCCAGCGACGCCCCACCCCCGGTCGAGAGCCAGTCGACCCGGTCGGCGAGCCCGAACTCCGCGAGCGCCGCCGCCGAGTCCCCGCCCCCGACCACCGAGCGGCACGGGGCCCCGGCGACCGCCTCGGCGATCGCCCGCGTCCCGGCGGCGAACGGCTCGAGCTCGAACGCCCCCATCGGGCCGTTCCAGAAGATCGTCCCGGCGGCGGCGATCGCCCCGACGTAGTCGGCGACGGTGCGGGGACCGATATCGAGGCCCATCCAGCCGTCCGGGACCTCGACGCCGTCGGTCTCCCGGCGGGCGGCGTCCGGGGCGAAGCGATCGCCGAGGACGAGGTCGACCGGGAGATGGAGGTCGGCGCCCGAGGCCTCGGCGTCGGCGACCACCTCCGCCGCGGCCTCGGCGCCTCCAGCCTCGGTCAGCGAGTCGCCGACGGCGACCCCCAGCGCCTCGAAGAAGCTGAAGCACATCGCGCCCCCGACCAGGATCCGGTCGGCGGTGCCCTCGGCGAAGCGCTCGAGGACGCCGAGCTTCTCGGTCACCTTGGCGCCGCCGAGGACCACGACCAGCGGACGGCGCGGCTGGTCGCGGACGGCGGTCAGCTCGCGGACCTCGCGCTCGAGGAGGAGCCCGGCGTAGGCGGGGAGGTGCTCGGCGACCCCGACCGTGGTCGCGTGGGCGCGGTGTGCGGCCCCGAACGCATCGTCGACGTAGAGGTCGGCGAGGCGCGCGAGGGCGGCCGCCAGCTCCGGGTCGTTGGCGGTTTCGCCCGGCTCGAAGCGGCTGTTCTCGAGCAGCAGGATGGCCCCGGGCTCGAGCTCTCCCGCGAGCCGCTCGACCTCCGGGCCGACGACCGCCGGGGCAAGCTCCACATCCGCTTCGATCAGGCCCGATAGCGCGGCGGCGACTGGGCGCATCGAGAGATCCCGCTCGCGGTCTCGCGGCCGGCCGAGGTGGGAGACGAGGACGAGCGCCGCGCCCCGCTCCCGCAGCAGCTCGATCGTCGGCCGCGCGGCCTCGATCCGCCCCGCGTCCGCGACCCGGCCGTCGTCGAGGGGGACGTTGAAATCGACCCTCACCAGCGCCCGCCGCCCGGCGACGTCCGCGTCGCGGACGCTCGCCTTCCCGAATTCGCTGTCCACGACCGCGGCGGGCGGCCTCTCAGGAGGCGCCGACCGAGGCCGGCTCGAGGACCCTCGCCGCGAGCTCGACGCAGCGGTTCGAGTACCCCCACTCGTTGTCGTACCAGGCGATCACCTTGACCAGCGTTTTGTCGATGACCATCGTCTGCTCGGCGTCGAAGATCGACGAATGTGGGTCCTTGACGATGTCGGTGGAGACGATCGGGTCGGTGGTGTAGGAGACGATCCCGGCGAGCGGGCCCTGGGCGGCGGCGTCGACGGCGGCGTTCAGCTCCTCGACGCTGGTCTCGCGCGAGACCTCGCAGGTGAGGTCGACGACCGAGCCGGTCGCCACCGGCGCCCGCACCGCGATCCCGTTGAGGCGCCCGGCGAGCTCGGGGAGGACGAGGCCGACCGCCCGGGCGGCGCCGGTCGTGGTGGGGATCAGGTTGATCGCCGCCGCCCGCGCCCGGCGCAGGTCCTTGTGCGGCATGTCCTGGAGGCGCTGGTCCGCTGTGTAGGCGTGGATCGTCGTCATCAGCCCGCGCTCGATCCCCACCGCCTCGTGGACCACCTTGGCGACCGGCGCCAGGCAGTTGGTGGTGCACGAGGCGTTCGAGATGATGTGGTGGGAATCGGGGTCGTAGGCCGACTCGTAGTTGACGCCGAGGGCGACGGTGACGTCGGGGTCGGTGGCCGGAGCGGTGATGATGACCTTGCGGGCGCCGGCGTCGAGGTGCTTCGCGGCGGCCTCGCGCTTGGTGAAGAGCCCGGTCGACTCGATCGCCACCTCGACGCCGAGGTCGGACCACGGCAGGCTCGCCGGGTCGCGCTCGGCCAGCACCCGGATCTCCGTCCCGTCGACCCGGATCGCCTCCTCGGTGGCCTCGACCCGCCCCGGAAAGCGGCCGAGGATCGAGTCGTAGGCGAGCAGGTGCGCGAGCGTCGCGGCGTCGGTGATGTCGTTGACGGCGACCACCTCGAGCTCCGAGCCCGCCTCGTAGGCGGCGCGGTAGAGGTTCCGCCCGATCCTTCCGAAGCCGTTGATTCCCACCTTCACTGGCGCCATCTGCCTGCTGCCTCCTCTTCGTCAGTCGGTCGAGACCGCGACCTCGACCCGGTGACCGTCCGGATCGCGGACGTAGGCCGCGTAATGGGCGCCACCGTACTCGGGCCGCGGGCCCGGCGCCCCGTCGTCGCTGCCGCCGGCGGCGATCGCGCCCTCCCAGGCCGCCCGCACCGCCGGGATACCGCTGGCGGAGAAGCAGACGTGCCCGCCACCGGAGGCCGGCGGCCGCTTCGACGAGGCGAAGAACACGGGGCGGACGATCCCCCAGCCGATCCGCTCCTCCTCCGAGACCTGGCGGCGCCAGCCAAGCGGCCCGAGCAGGGCGTCGTAGAAGCGCCCGCTGCGCTCGAGATCGGCGACATCGACACCGACGTGATGGATCACGCCCGAACCCTACCCCGCGGCGCGCGGGACCCAGCGGAACGTCCGGAGCGCGACGAGGACCCCGACGAATCCCCAAGCCGCGACGACCGCCAGGTGCCCCCACTGGAACGCCGCGCCCGCGCTCGGAACGTAGGCGGCGAAGAAGGCCTCGAAGAAGTGTCGGATCGGAAACGCGTCGGCGACGTGGAGGACGCCCGACGGGATCTGGTCCTCGGGGATGAAGACCCCGGAGAGGAAGTAGAGGGGGAGCACGGCGACGTTGGTGATCGCGGGGGCCGCCTCCTGGGAGGGGATGAGCGCGGTCAGCGCGATCCCCATCGCGCAGAAGGAGGCGGCGCCGATCGCCAGCGCCACCAGCACCGCGTCGGCGCGGCCCCAGGGGATGGCGACGCCGTAGACCAGGTTCCCGATCACCGTGATCACGACCAGCATCACGGTGGCGACAACGATCGAGTTGCCGATCCGCCCGGCGATGAAGGCCCACGGGGGCAACGGTGTCCCCCGGGTCCGCTTCAGGATCCCGTCCTCGCGCTCGGTGGTGAGGTTGATCGCCAGGTTGACGAGCGTCGCCGAGACCACCGCCAGGGTGAGGATCGCCGGGACGTAGTAGGTGGTGACCTTGACGCCGCCCAGGCCCTTGACGGTGTCGTTGCCGAAGATCGTGGCGAAGATCAGCAGGAAGATGACCGGGAGCATCACGGTGAAGAACACCGATGCCGGATTTCGCCAGAACACCTTCTGGTCGAAGCGGAACTGATGCCAGGCCATCTCGGCGGCGCTCATCCCTCGCCCTCGCCTCCTCCGGTGAGCTCCAGGTAGACATCCTCCAGGCTCGGTCGGCGGACCTCGAGCCCGGCCAACTCGACGCCCCGCTCGAGCGCCCAGCCGGTGAGCTCGTTGAGGAGCTCGACCGGCGCCGAGGAGCGGAGCCGCACGGTGCCGTTCGCCGCGCCGCCGTCGAG
>JBKPNB010000034.1:0-8312 GCA_046732395.1 Actinomycetota bacterium
GCCCAGCCGATGCTCCACCACCTGGAGCGAAAGAGATCGACCGCGCTGCGCAGCGGGTGGCGCATGTCGACATCCGGGGCGGCGATCGCCCCCCTGTACTTGAACAGGAAGGCGAGATTCCCGCCAAGCGCGGACAGCAGCGCACAGATGAGACCGACGCCGACGGCTAGCGAAACGTCGGTCACGGCTAGCGTGTCCTCCGAGCGTTCATCGGCCGCAAGAGCGGTATCGCCGACTGTTGGGTCGGGTCATGCCGATCTACGTACCCACGGCCGAAGCGGAAAGCACCACGCTGCCCAATTCCCGTGACGCCGGCGTACCGGGACGCCGCATACGCTGGGCGCCGGTGGCTGATCGGATCGAGTACGAGCTCCTCCGGTTCCGGACGCGCGATCGCGAGGAGACCACCGTTTATCGGGCGCTCCGCGCCGAGAACTGACGGCGGATGGTGCGGGGTAGGCGCGGGGGTCATCGCGGCCCCCGCGTCGTCCCGGTTGGGTCGACGGCCGGCGGGTGTAGCGTCGCAATCGTGTCGAGGGTCCGCGTCGCGATTCTCGCGATCCTGCTCGCCGCTCTGGCGCTTCCGGCGACGAGCGAGGCGTCCATCTAATGGGGGAACACGGAGGCGTTCGTGCCGCTGGGCGGGGGGGTCGATCGCCCGCGCCGGCCTCGACGGCTCGAGCGGTGAGCGAGCGAATGGACCTCGACCCGCTTCCCTCCCCCGAGCAACTGGCGGATCTCGTCCCGGCCCCTGGGTCGGCCGTTTGGCGAATCGCCGGCGACGCCCGGCTCCTGGCCGGGGCCGGCGCCGCGCTCGTCCTCCAGGTCGCGCACCCGACGGTCGCCGCGGCGGTTCGCGACCACTCGAGCTTCGCCGTCGACCCGTGGGGACGCCTCCTTCGTACGCTCGACTTCACGAACGCCCTCGTCTTCGGGGGTCCCGATCTCGCCGGCGCCGCCGGTCGGCGGGTCTGGAGGCTCCACGGCACGATTGCGGGCATCACGCCCGATGGCCGCCCCTACGGCGCCCGCGAGCCGGAGGCCTACGCCTGGGTTCACGCGTCGCTCGCGGACTCGATCGTCACCTCCCACGAGCGATTCGTCGGCGCGCTCGGCCGTGCCGAGCTCGGGTGCTTCTGGGGCGGGTGGCGGCGGCTCGGGCGGGTGGTCGGCGTCGCCGGCGACGAGCTTCCCGTCGCCTGGGACGAGTTCGCCGGCTACCGGGAGCGGCTGATCGCCGAGCGGCTCGCCGACAGCGATGTCGTGCGGGAGGTACTCGACGCGCTGCGCGCGCCGGCCGCGCCGCCGCTGCCGGCGCTCGCGAGCCCCGCCTGGCGGATCGCCCGGATCCCGATCGGCAGGCTCTTTTCGCTCGCCACCGTCGGGCTGGTCCCGCCGGCGCTGCGTGAGCGCCTCGGCCTCGAGTGGGGACGGGCGGAGGCGCTGGAGCTCGGCCTGCTCGCGGCCGCGAGCAGGGCCGCGACCCCGCTGCTGCCCGAATCGCTGCGGGATTTCGGCACCACCTATCGTCGCCTTCGCGGCGCATCCGGGAGCGCCGTCGCGGGCGCCCCCGCCGCCGCGTCCGCCTGAGCTGTCGCGGTATGGGGCTAGGCGGCCTCGCCGAGCGCGGCGAGCTCGCGGCGCTCGCCGAGGCGGACCAGGGCCCGCGACTCGATCTGTCGGACCGTCGCCGGCGGCAGGTTGAGCTGCCGGGCGACGGCGGCCACCGAGCTCGCCTCGGTGCGCTCGCCGTCGATTCCGAAGCGAAGCCGCACCACCTCGCGCTCGAGCGTCGGCAGCGCCTCGACCGCGCGGCGGACGGCGTCGGTCCGAAGCGCGATCTCCACCTCCTCGTCGGGGGGCGTCCCGCCGCTCGCGAGCAGGTCGCCGAGCTCGGTCTCGCCCTCCTCGCCGACCGGTCGCTCGAGGCTTGTCACGACGCGCGAGGCGTCGTGCATCGCCGCCAGCTGCTCGACCGAGATCTCGGCCCGCGCGGCGATCTCGGCGTCGCTCGGCTGGCGGCCGAGCTCGGTCCAGAGCTCGCGCTCGCCGCGCGCGACCTTGCGCTCGCGCTGGGCGAGCTCGCCGGGGATGCGGATCGTCCGCGCCCGGCTGTCGAGCGCCCGCTGCATCGCCTGGCGGATCCAGTAGGTGGCGTAGGTCGAGAACTTGAAACCCCGCCGCCAGTCGAACTTCTCGGCCGCCCGGATCAACCCCAGCGTCCCCTCCTGGATCAGGTCGAGAAGCGAGAGCCCCTGGTTCTCGTAGCGGCGCGCGTTGGCGACGACGAGGCGAAGGTTGGCGTTGACCAGTTGCTCCTTCGCCGCTAGGTCGCCGCGCTCGATGCGCTGCGCAAGTTCGACCTCCTGCTCGCGGGAGAGCAGCGCGTGCCGGGAGATGTCGCGGAAGAAGAGCCCGAGCGCGTCGGTGGTGGTCGCGGCCAGCTCGGCGTTCCGGTAGCTCGTCGCCTCCGCGCGCGGGCGCCCGCAGTCGTCGGAGATCTCGACGCCGAGCTCCTCGAGGCGGTCGGTGAGCACGTCCGCCTCGGCGTCGGACATGCTCTCGGTGACCTCGGCGAGCTCGGAGAGCTCGATGCAGCCGGCGGCCTCGGCGTGGGCGACGAACTCGGCGAGCTGGTCGCTGGAGGCGGCCACCCCCGCGGGATACCCGGTGGCGGGCGCCGAAAACGACGACCGACGTTCAGCCGTGCCGCCGCAGGTCGAACCGCAGGTCCCGAATTACGCAAACAGCGCCTCTTTTCTCCTAACGCGATGCTCACGAAACGCAAACTTCCCCCGCATACTGTGCTAGCCTGCCGCGCACTTCGCTGAATCCCGCCCTGCACATAGGCGGGATCGGGGGACCCAAAATCACCTTGGGGCGAGTCGCGGCGAGACCGCCGCGTAGCGCCAGCTCTTTCGGCGCGAGCCCGTCAGCTAACCCCGTAAGCGATCGAGAGAGATGGACTACGGCAGCGGCCGCACGGCGGGATATCGAGGGAAGGCACAGGGCGCCGGTGGTGGACACCGCGGCCGGCCCGGTCGTGCCGCGCTGTCGGCGCTCCTGCTCGCGATCGGGGCGCTCCTCGCCGCCGCCGCCGTCGCGCAGGCGGGGTCCGGGGGCATCGACGCCACCGGTGCCACCGGCGACGGGAGCAAGTCGGTCGACCAGAGCCGCTACACGCGGATCTGGCAGTCCTATTCGGCGGCGGACCATCGCTGGGCGCACAAGACGAGCTACTGCGAGTCCGGCGAGAATCCGCGCGCGGTCGCGCTCGGGGGCTCCTACCGCGGCGCGTTCATGTTCACCCGCCCCGCCTGGAGGGGCGCGCCGAAGTCGCCCGGTGGCGATCCGATCAAGTACAGCTGGCGTACCCAGGCCGTTGTCGCGGTGGCGCTCAAGCATCAGCTCGGCACGAAGCCCTGGCCCGTCTGCGGCTGAGCTGAGGGCGCGCTGGCGTCGACCGCGAGCCTTGGATGCGGTCGACGAGATCCCGCCCGTGAACTTCAGCCCGTGACGCGGGATCGCGCCGGCTCGGCGGCCTGGGCGGCGGCAGTCGCAGGTTCAGCGCCGGTGACTTCGGCCGGTGGGGAGATCGCCAGCGTCGTCAAGTAGGCGACGGCGACGCCGAGAATGATCAGGGGATCCGCCCCCAGTCCCGAGTTCGAGGTCAGCACGACCGCCAGCACCACGGCGGACAGCGGAAGCCGCAGCACGGAAACCACGGCGGCCCCCAGGGTCACGGCGACCGCCGGCGTCACTTCGAACCCCGGCAACTGGGCTGCCATCAGGCCACCCGCCGCCCCAAGGTACAGCGCGGGGAACGTCGGACCGCCGCGGAAGGCACCGAGTGAGACGCCGTAGGCAAGGCCTTTGAAGACGATTACCAGCGCGAGCGCCGACAGCGACCAGCTACCGGCGTGGCTGATAAGGCCGGGGAGTGCGTCCTGTCCGGAGAACAGCACCTCGTTGACGCCCTTCCCCGTCGCCTCCGAGAAGGCGATCGCGAGCCCTCCGACGGCGAGCCCGGCGGCGCCGAGGACCGGGTATGGCCTCCGTTTCGCCCATCGCTCGGTCTCTGTGCCGAGCCGAAAGATGACGAACGTCCCCACGGCGACCGCAATCGCGAGCGGGATCGTCCAGAGGAAGTCGGTCAGGTCAGGACGGGCGAAGGCCGGCAGCGGCAGGGCGCCGATGGCAATGTTGCTCGTGCTGAGCCCGGTCCACGATCCCATCCCGATCGAGACGAGCGATCCGATGCCGGCGGCGAGCAGGCCCGGCACGATTATCACGGGCAACATGGGCCCTCCGAGCCCGGTCGCCTCGATCAGGATCACGGCCGCGATGAGCGGGGAGCCGAACAGGAACGAGATCCCGGCGAAGGTCCCGGCGGCCGCGATCACTGCGCCCAGCGTCGGCGGAGCGTCCCTGCGGATCAGGTTAACGAGCAGGACGCCGAGGCCACCCCCCAGCACGAGCAGCGGGCCCTCGGGTCCGAGCACGGTGCCGAGCCCGATCGAGGCGATCGCCGCGAGCAGGATCCCCGGCAGCTCGACGGGCTCCGTCGTGCCAGCGTTCAGCCCTTGCGCGGGTATATGACCGCCCCTCCCCGGTAATTCGACGACCGCGAAGCTCACTGCCAGGCCGGCGATCGCGAGAATCGGCAGTGACCACCACTCGGGCGTGGCGCTGAAGCCGAGCGCGGAGGGGAGATCCGAGTACACCCAGCCTCTGATGTGATGGAGGAGCTCGAGAAATCCCCAAGCGGCGAGCGAGGCCACCACCCCGACGACCCCGGCGAGGATGAGGACGGCGATGAAGCGCCTGCTTCGCAGCGTCGCTATCGGATCGGTCGCCGGGGCCGCCAAAGCCATTTGGCCGACCCTAGTGGCTCGCAGCGCGCGTCGTCACCCGCTTCGGGTCAAGATGAGCGCGGCGCGTAGCCTGATTCAGGCAGCCGTCGGGAGAACCGTCGGATCGGTCTGGTCCTGGGGGAGCGCCGCGGCGTTCGAGATCAGGCTCTGGAACTCGTTGAGCGCCACGTAGGCGACCGCCTCGAGCATCTGCTCGTCGTCCCAGCCGGTCTCGCGCGCCTCCTCGACCAGGTGGGTCGAGGGCCGCCCGTCGGTCGAGAGCACCGCCTCCAGGAACCCGAGCAGCGCGGCCTCGCGCGGATCCGCCGACTTGAAGCTGCGCGCGCGAGAGATTTCGTCGAGGCCGAGTCCGCCCGCCCGCGCGGTGCGCGCGTGCTGGGCGATCGAGTAGGGGTCCCCGCGGCGCTCGGCGACCGCGAGGGCGATCCGCTCCCGCGTCGGTCGCGGCAGCTTGCCGTCGCGAAGCTCGTGGCGCATCCGGGCGAAGGCGCGCAGCGCGGCCGGGGAACCGGCGAGGACGCCGACGAACTTCGAGACCGCGCCGCCCGACGCCGACTGGACCCCGCGGAGGATCTTGACGCTGCCCTCGGGCGCCGTGAGCTCGTCGTGGATATCGAAGCGGCTGATGTCGGTCTTGATGGTCATTTCTGTCTCACTCGGTTCCTGACGCCGCCTGCCGAGCCGACTGCGGTCGGGCTCATCCGCGGCCCTTTACTTTACCTTTAGCTAGTTACTTACCCGACGTAAGTTATAGCGCCGAAAAGCGCCTCACGCAAGGCGTAGATCGAGTACGGCCACCGTGGTTGGACGGATGACCATCCCGCCGGCCGCGAGTCGGGCCCGCCCGGCAGGGGGTATACGCCCGCGGCGCCGATATCGTTCGGCGCCCGAGATGGCCACCGAGGTGCAGCACACCGACCGCCCGAGCTCCGGCGGGGACGTGAAGCGGATCGTCGAGGAGCGCGACGTGCGCTTCATCCGCCTCTGGTTCACCGACATCCTCGGCCAGCTCAAGAGCTTCTCGATCAACGCGCTCGAGCTCGACGACGCGCTCGAGGGCGGAATGGGGTTCGACGGCTCCTCGATCACCGGCTTCAACCCGATCGAGGAGTCGGACATGATCGCCCTGCCCGATCCGTCGACCTTCGCGGTCCTTCCCTGGCGCCCGGAGGAGAAGGCGACCGGGCGGATGTTCTGCGACATCAGGGTCCCCGGCGGGGGGCCGTACGAGGGCGACCCGCGCTGGATCCTGCGCCGGGCCCTGGCCCGGGCCAAGGAGCTGGGATTCGACGCCTACAACATCGGGCCCGAGCTCGAGTACTTCTACTTTCGCGACGCCCGCCCCGACGGCGGCACGCCCGAGATCCTCGACGAGGGCGGCTACTTCGACCTCACCGCGCTCGACGCCGGCTCCGACGTCCGCCGCGAGACGATCCTCGCCCTCGAGCAGCTCGGGATCCACGTCGAGTACGCCCACCATGAGGTCGGGCCCTCCCAGCACGAGGTCGACATGCGCTACAAGGACGCGCTCGCGATGTCCGACGACTGCATGACCTACCGGATCGTGGTCAAGGAGTACGCGCTCAAGTACGGCTGGCACGCGACCTTCATGCCGAAGCCGCTGTTCGGGGAGAACGGGTCGGGGATGCACGTCCACCAATCGCTCGTCAAGGAAGGCAAGAACGCGTTCTTCGACGCCGACGACCAGTACTTCCTGTCGCCGACCGCGAAGGCATTCGTCGCCGGCCAGCTCCGGCACGCCCGCGAGATCGCGCCGCTGTTCGCGCAGTGGGTGAACTCGTACAAGCGACTGATCCCCGGCTACGAGGCCCCGGTCTACCTGGCCTGGTCGCGACGCAACCGCTCGGCACTGATCCGCGTCCCGCTCTATCACCCGGGAAAGGAGCAGGCGACGAGGGCCGAGCTCCGCTGCCCGGACCCGGCCTGCAACCCCTACCTGTGCTTCGCCGGGATGCTCCAGGCGGGCCTCGAGGGAATCGAGCACGGCTACGAGCTTCCCGAGCCGATGGAGCAGAACCTCTATCACCTGAGCCCGGAGGAGCGCGAGCGTCGCGGGATCGAGCAGCTCCCGGAGACGCTCGGCGACGCCATCGAGATCGCCGCCAACTCCGAGCTCGTCCTCCGCATCCTCGGCGAGCACGCGTTCAAGCGGTTCGTCGAGATCAAGCGCCAGGAGTGGGACGAGTACCGCGTCCAGGTCACCCCCTGGGAGATAGACCGCTTCCTGGCGATCCTCTGAGGCCTGGCCCCGGCCTCAGGCCGTCGCGGCCTCCCCGTCCGGACGCGGCGACCGCTCGAGCGCCCGCGCCGGGTCGGACGCCTCCTCCTCACGCGGGCCGTGGAGGATGAGCACCGGGACCGGGCTCGCGTGGAGGACCCGGTTCGAGACGCTCCCGAGGATGGCCCCGGCGAAGCGCCCGCGGCCGCGCGAGCCCATCACGATCAGGTCGTGGCGGCCGGCGGCCGCCCGCTCGACGATCGTGTGCGCGGGCGGGCCCTCGACGAGGAGGGTGGTGACGCCGACATCGTCGGGGACCGAGGCCGCCGCCTCGTGGAGGATCTCGCTGTAGCAACCGACCACGGTCTCCGCCGCGCAGGTGGCGCCGCCTGCGATCCCGATGCCGCTTCGGGGCGGGATCACCGTCAGCAGCGTCAAGCGCGCGCACTGGTCGCGGGCGAGGCTGACGGCGTGATCGAGGGCGCATCTCGCGCCCGGCGACCCGTCGAAGGCGACGAGGATCTTGTGGTAAACGCTGGTCATCGCCTTCCCGAACCGGCCTCGTCTCGGCCGGCTCGGGCCTCCCCGCCGCGGAGCGCGTCGAGGAGCAGGGCGAGCATACGTCCTCTGGCCCCCGATTGGAACTCGTCCGCGGCGTGGGTGGCGGCGAAGATCAGCCGCAGATCGGTGACCGTGGCGTCGGCCCGGATCGCGCCGTCGCTCCGCGCCCGGTCGAGGAGCGCCTGCCAGGCAAGGCTCACGCGGTCGACCGCATCCTCGACCTCGGGCCGGTCCGAGGTCGCCGCCATGGCGGCCCGGACGACGTGATTTTCCGCCTGGTACTCGACCAGATCTCGCAGGGTCTCCTCGAGGACGCGCCCGGGCTCGGCTCGCCCGTCGGCGGCGAGGATCCGCGCCCGAACCGAGCGCATCTGCTCGACCACGATCGCCGCGATCAGCTCGTCCTTCGATCCGTAGCAGCGGTAGAGGCTGCCGACCCCGATTCCGGCGGCGGCCGCGATCGCGGGCATCGGCGCCTCGAGCCCCTGTTCCGTGAAAACCGCGGCGGCAATCCCCCGCAACCGGCGGCGCTTGTCCTCGGGGTCGAGGTCGATCCAGGCCTCGGTGTCGGCGACGACGGCGGACGGAACCATCGTTCCGCTATTTTAGCTTTCGCTGCGGAATAGTCATTCCAAGCC
>JBKPNB010000035.1:0-16220 GCA_046732395.1 Actinomycetota bacterium
GGCCCGTGCGGTAGCCGGCCGCCGCCAGGCAGCGCGCGGCCCAGCCCCCGTTCACGCCGCAGCCGATGATCCCGACCTCCCGCGCATCCTCGCGGGCGAGGGCGAGCGCCGAGACCGCCGCGGCGGCGCCCGTTCGCAGCGACGTCACCGCGGCGCAGTCGAGGATCGCCGCCAGCTCCCCGGTCTCGGCCCGCGAGACGAGCAGCGCGCCGGCCACGGCGGGCAGCCCGCGCTCGGCGTTGCGCGGAAACGAGGTCACCCACTTGAGGATCGCGAGCCCCTCGCCGCGCGCCGGCATCGCCCGGAAGTCCCCGTGGGGCGGGGCGTCGACATAGACCTTGGGCGGCATCTCCCACTCGCCGCGGGCGTGGCGGACGAACGCCTCGCGGGTGGCCTCGATCGCGCCGGCGGGACCGACTGCGGCGAACACTGCCTCGCGGCCGAGGACGGGGACCGGCGACATCGCGGGTATCTTGGCGCGGTGACCGCCAACGGCAGGCGTCGCCCCCAGCGCCCCCGGATCGAGATCGCGTCGACAACCGCGTCGGCGAGCGAGGCGGCGGCGATCGTCGCCGCGCTCGAGCAGTTCCTGGTCGAGACCGCCCCGGTCCCCGCGCCGGTCGCCGGTCCGAGCCCATGGCAGACGGCCGCGCTCGGCGAGGGGCTCGCGGCCCGCCAGATCGCCGCCCGCCGCTGGGGGTCCCCTCCCGGCGGCTGGCGCCGGTCCTGAGGCCCTAGGCTCCGGGTTGCCCCGGCCACGCAGACCGAATAGAACTCCTCGACCCGCCGTCCCCAGCCCGAGGAGGAGCACGTGGCCGTAGTGAAGATCATCGAACTCGTCGGGAGCTCGAAGACGTCGACCGACGACGCGGCGATGCAGGCCCTGAAATCGGCGCAGACGTCGTTGCGGAACATCCGCGCGGTCGACATCGTCTCGACAGGCATCCGCGGCGAGGATCTCGACGAGTACCGCGCTCACGTACGGGTGGCGTTCGTGGTGGAGGGGACCGACGTCGACTGAGTGCGCAGACCCTTAATACCTAAATCCCAATCGGAATTTGTGTAATATGGCGCGGGCATGGAGCCCACGGCAGCCCCCGCCAAGCCCGACGCCGCCGACCTCGACCAGGACCTGACCAGGCCGCAGCGCGGTAAGGGCCGGGTCGGGTCGCTCGAGAACCCGGAGGTCTACGACGACGTCCCCGGGCACGTGATCCCGATCCTCGAGCGGGAGTTCGACGACTTCGACACCGAGGCGGCCCGATTCATGCGCGGCGAGCAGCCCGAGGACGAGTTCATCAAGTTCCGCCTCAAGCAGGGCGTCTACGGGCAGCGCCAGCCCGACCGCCAGATGGTCCGGGTGAAGCTGCCGCTCGGCGGCGTCAACCCCGAGCAGCTCGAGGCGTTCGCCGACGTGATCGAGCGCTACGTACCGCTCCGCAAGGGGCACATCACCACCCGCGAGAACATCCAGATGCACCACGTCCCGCTCCCCGAGGCCGCGAAGCTGATCCGCGAGCTCGGCGACGCGGGGCTCTCATCGCGCGAGGGCTGCGGGAACACGATGCGGAATGTCACCGGCGACCCCTACGCGGGCGTGGCCCCCGACGAGCCGTTCGACATCACCCCCTACGGAGCGGCCTACGTTCGCTACTTCGTCCGCCACCCCACCGCCCAGGCGATGCCGCGCAAGTTCAAGACCGCGTTCACCGCCTCCGACGCCGACCGGGCGATGGTCGGCATCCACGACCTGGGCTTCATCCCGCGGGTCCGCGACGGCGTCCGCGGCGTCGAGATGGTGGTCGGCGGGGGCACCTCGATCATGCCCCGCGTCGCGCCGACCATCTACGACTTCGTCGAGATCGACAACGGCGACTACATCAAGGTCACCGAGGCGATCCTGCGAATCTTCGATCGCCAGGAGTGGCTGCGGGTGAACCGCGCCCGGGCCCGGATCAAGGTCCTGGTCGACAAGATCGGGATCGACGCCTTCAGGGCGATGGTCGAGGAGGAGCTCGAGGGTGAGTGGGTGGACGAGCGCGACTTCTCAATCGACCGCCTCGCCACAGACCACGACGAGGAGGCCCACGCGCCACCGCTTCCGGCCGCACCGGCGAGCCCGAACGGCGATCGTTCTGAGCGCGAGGCTCAAGAGAGGAGCAATGGCTCTGGGCCGAGCGCGAAGCTAAGAGATTTAAGGTTCGACCGGTTCGCCGCCTCGAACGTACGCCCCCAGCGCCAGGAGGGCTTCTCGACCGTCGCGGTCCGCGTCCCCCGCGGCGATCTCAGCCCCGAGCAGCTCCGCGGCCTGGCGGCGCTGATGCGCGACTTCACCGGCGGCTACGCCCGCACGACCGCCGCCCAGAACCTGGTCCTGCGCTGGGTCCGCGACGAGTCGGTCTACGACGTCTGGGTCCGGCTCACGGAGCTGGGCCTCGGCGCCGCCGGCGCCGACGAGATCGCCGACGTCGTCTCCTGCCCCGGCACCGACTCCTGCAAGCTCGGGATCACCAGCTCGATGGGGCTGAACCAGGCGATCTCCGAGCGCCTCGCCTCACCGGCGCTCGACGATCCGGCGACGAAGCGGGTGAGCATCAAGATGTCCGGCTGCCCGAACGGCTGCGGCCAGCACCACATCGCGAACATCGGCTTCTACGGGGCGTCGATCAAGGTCGGCGAGCGGACCGTCCCCGCCTACATCGCCCACCTCGGCGGGGTCGGGTCGGGGGCGACGCGCTTCGGGCAGCGCCTCAAGGTGCGGCTGCCGGCGAAGCGCGTCCCCGAGGCTGTCGAGCGCTGGCTTCGCTTCTACGAGGAGGAGCGCTCCGCGGAGGAGACCTTCAACGAATTCGTCGACCGGGTCGGGACGGCGGAGTTCGAGGCCAAGGTCCGGGACTTGACGATGCCGATCGAGTTCAGCCTCGCCAACCTCGAGCACTTCGTCGACTGGAGCCGCTCGGAGCCATACAGGGTCGAGCGCGGCGAGGGGGAGTGCGCGGTTTGAGCGAGCAGCAAGTGGCGAGCAGCGAGCAGCCGTTGCTCGACCGGCCGCGGCCGCTGCACGAGGGCACGCCAGTCAACGGCAACGGGCATCGCAACGGCAACGGAAGGCACCCGACGATTGGTGGGGTCATCGTTGACCCGGCGGATGTCGTGGCCGAGGTCGAGGCGATGGACGCCGACGAGGCGATCGCCTGGGCGATCGAGAGCTTTCACCCGCGGCTGCGGTTCGCGGTCTCCTTTCAGAAGACGAGCTCGGTGATCATCGATCTCGCCCACCGCGTCGATCCCTCGACCCAGTTCTTCTACCTCGACACCGAGCTGCTGTTCCCCGAGACCTACGGCACGCGCGACGCCCTCGCAGAGCGCTACGGAATCGACTTCGAGCGCTTCTCCTCTATCTCGCTCGAAGAGCAGGAAGAGCGGTACGGCGCTAACCTCTGGCGCCGCGATCCGGACGATTGCTGCGGGATCCGCAAGGTAGAGGCGATGCGCGAGGCCCTCGATGGAGCCGAGTGCTGGGTCTCAGGGATCCGCAGGATCGATTCCGAGACTCGGTCCGCGGCGGCGAAGTTCGGCTGGGACAAGCGATTTGGGCTCTGGAAGCTGAACCCGCTTGCGGACTGGGACGAAAAGCAAGTCTGGAATCACATCGAGGAGCACCGCGTGCCCTATAACCCGCTTCACGACCAGGGCTATCCGTCGATCGGATGCATGCCCTGCACCTCCAAGCCGGCCGCCGGCGATGATCCGCGGTCCGGCCGCTGGGCCGGCAGCAACCGCACGGAGTGCGGACTGAATGGGTAGCGCCGAGACCGGCCTGGCGCTGACGCTCTCCGCTCGCCAGGCCTCCGACTTCGAACTGCTCGCAAACGAGGGGTTCGCCCCCCTTCGTGGGTTCATGGGCTCCGACGACTGGCGATCGGCGTGCGAGACGATGAGGCTCGCCTCGGGCGAGTACTGGTCGATCCCGATCACCCTCGCGACCGACCTCGACTGCGGCCCGGGCGACGTCGTCGAGCTCGCGGCGCCGAACGGCAAGGAGCTCGGCCGCCTGCGCGTCGACGAGGTCTTCGACCGCGACGTCCGCAGCGAGGCGGAGCTCGTCTACGGGACGACCGACGAGGCCCACCCCGGCGTCGCCGCCATCTACCGTGAGGGCGAGCGGTGCCTCGCCGGCGAGATCGAGTCCGACGCCCTCCCCGATCACGACGAGGCTTTCATGCGCCGCTACCAGACGCCGGCCGAATCGCGGGCGGCGTTCACGGAGCGTGGCTGGCGGCGGATCGTCGCCTTCCAGACCCGCAACCCGATCCATCGCGCGCACGAGTACCTGACCAAGGCGGCGCTCGAGATCTGCGACGGCCTCTACATCCATCCGCTGATCGGCGAGACGAAGGCCGGCGACATCCCGGCCGACGTGCGGATGCGCTGCTACGAGGTGCTGATGGCCAAGTACTACCACCCCGACCACGTGATGCTCGGCGTCAACCCCGGCAAGATGCACTACGCCGGGCCGCGCGAGGCGGTGCACCACGCGATCATCCGCCGCAACTACGGCTGCACCCATTTCATCGTCGGCCGCGACCACGCCGGGGTCGGCGACTACTACGGCACCTACGAAGCCCAGCGGATCTTCGACGACATCGACATCGCCGAGCTGGGGATCACCCCGCTCTTCTTCGAGCACACCTTCTGGTGCCATGAGTGCGAGGGCATGGGCTCGTCGAAGACCTGCCCGCATCCGGAGGAGTCGCACCTGTTTCTGTCGGGTACGAAGGTGCGGGAGATGCTGTCGCGGGGCGAGAGGCCCCCGCACGAGTTCAGCCGGGACGAGGTTGCCGAGATCCTGATCGACGCGTACCGAAAGGAGCCAGCCACCGATGGCTGAGGACAAGGGCTTTTGCCTGTGGTTCACCGGGCTCTCGGGCTCGGGCAAGACAACGATCACGAACCTGCTCGTCCGCGAGCTGCGGGCTCGGGGGTCGAAGCTCGAGGTGCTCGACGGCGACATCGTCCGCGAGAACCTCTCGAAGGGGCTCGGATTCTCGAAGGAGGACCGCGACGCGAACATCCGCCGGATCGCGTTCGTGGCCAACCTCCTGTCGCGGAACGGGGTCCCGGTGATCACCGCCGCGATCTCGCCCTACCGCGAGATCCGCGACGAGGCCCGGCAGATGATGGACGGCCGCTTCATCGAGACCTACGTCAAGGCCTCGGTCGAGACCTGCGAGCAGCGCGACGTGAAGGGCCTCTACGCGAAGGCCCGGTCGGGCGAGATCAAGGAGTTCACCGGCGTCTCGGACCCGTATGAGCCGCCGAAGGACCCGGAGATCGTCTGCGAGACCGAGCGCGAGAGCCCCGAGGAGTCGGCGCGGAAGATCCTCGCCTTCCTCGAGGAGCGCGAGCTGATCCCGGCGCCCGCCGTCAGCTCGGCGACGTAAGGGCGCTCAACAGCGCGGGCGCGGGCGGGACGCCCTAGGGGGCGCGGATGCCGCGATGCGGCTTGTGGCTCGTATGCGACCACAAGCCGCATCGGAGGCGCTCGACAGGTCGGCCGCGGCCCTCGCGGCGCGGCAGCACGGGTCGTGGCCGCGCGGCAACTCCGACGGCTCGGCTTCACCCAGACCCGGATCCAGCGCCGTCTCCGGACCGGGCGCCTTCACTGCCTTCACCGAGGCGTCTACGCCCTCGGCCACCTGGCGGTAACTCGCGAGGGCTGCTGGACGGCGGCCGTCCTTGCCTGCGGCAGGGCCGCCCTGCTCAGCCACCGTGACGGCACGGCGCTCTGGCGGATGGCCGACTACGCGGGCTGGCCGATCGAGATCACCGTGCCCGGAACGGGGGCCCGCGGCCAGCCCGGGATTCGCGTCCACCGCGCCCGCGACCTGGCGCCCGAAGATGTTGCGTCTCATTGCGGCATCCCGGTGACCAGCCCGGCGCGGACCCTCCTCGATCTCGCGGCGGTGGTCGCGCCGAGGCACCTCGAGCCGGCGTTCGAGGAGGGTCTCCGGAGCGGGATCCTGACCGCGGACGCTCTCAGGAGGCAGGTCGAGAGGAACGCCGGCCGGCGCGGGGTGCGGATCCTCCGCGAGCTCCTGGGACTCGATCCCGCGAGCGTTGCGATCCGAAGTCCCGGCTCGAGGCGCGCTTCCTGCGGTTTTGCAGCGAGGAGGGACTACCGGCGCCGCAGGTCAACGCCTGGGCTGGAGGCTATGAGGTCGACATGTCCTGGCCGGGGACGAATGTGATCGTCGAGCTCGACGGCTGGGAGTTTCACCGCGATCGCGCGTCCTTCGAGCGTGACCGGGCGAAGTGGGCAGACCTCACGGCCAACGGTCACCGGGTCATCGTCGTTACGCATCGGCGATTGAGCCGCGAGCGTGGAGAGGTAGCCCGGACGCTGCGGGCCATGCTCCGATGACCCGCCGCCGGTCGCTGTGATGCGGCTTGTGGTCGCATATGAACCACAAGCCGCATCGCGGCGATGCCCCCGCCGCGACCAAGCCCGCGCCTACCGCTGAGTGTGGCCCGGACGCTTCCCGACGGGGCCGAGGCAGTGGCCGATACGCGGCGGGACCTTCGGTCGGCCCTTCGGCGGCGGTCCGAAGCGCATCTGGAACGTGGCGCCGCGCGGCGGCAGCGGCGGCGCCCCGCAAGCCTTCGCCGCCTTCTGCAGCGCGCTGCGGTCGACGTTCGGCCCGATCGAGAACCCGTGCGCGGAGGTGTGGGCGCCGGGAATGTCGCCGGCGTGGCTTCGCAGGCACTGGGCCGTCTTGTCGAGCCGCTTCCGCGCCTTGCCGTTGAGCGAAGGCGGCGGCGGAAGCGCGCCCCTCTTTCCGCTCGCGATCGCGGCGCCGAAGCCTGGAGGCAGCGGGGGCAACTGCGACGCCCGATGTCCGCGCGCGCTCGAGCCGCTTCCATCGCCGCCGGAGGACGCCGCCCAGGCGGGGATCGCGATCGCGGCCGCGACCGCGGCCAGCGCGCCCGCGGTGAGCGCCATCGCCTTCTTCGGGGGTCGCCTCACGAGAATCTCCTTCCACTCGGGGACGCCGCGTACCCCACCAGGCCGCCCTGAGATTTCGGTGGGAGGCGGGGAAGAGTTAGCTGGGGCGAACGCCGGCGCGCCGGCGTTCAGCGCTCAGCCGGGTTCGCGCCCCGGGCTCTCCTCGGCCGACTCGATCGCCAGTCCCTCGCGCCGTGCGAGCCCCTCGCCGAGCCGGCGGGCGAGCCCGGGCGCGGCCAGCACGACGACGATGCTCAGCGCGAGCCAGCCCGCGACGACCCAGGGGAAGCGGTCATACGGGAAGGTCTGGCCGCTCACCTGCTTGTCGATGGTGTAGACGAGGAACGCGATCGCGATCAGGGGAATCGGGATCTGCCACAGCGGCGCGCGGCGGGCGCCGATCCACAGGAACCGGATCGCCCCCAGGTTGGTGACGATGTAGGCCACCAGCAGGCTCAGGACCCCGATCGTCCCGGGGTAAAAGAACGCGTTGACCGCCGAGGTGCCGACGATCCGCTGAACGACCACGACCCCGACCGCGATAACCATCACCACCGCGAGCGCCCCGGCCGGCGCGCCCGTGCGCGGCGAGGCCCTTCCGAGCGGCGAGCGGGCGGAGGCGTCCCGCGACATCGCAAACAGCACCCGCGAGCCGCCCACCGCCGTGCCGAGGGCGCTGGCGAACGCGCTCACCGTCGCCCCGAGATTGATCAGGTCACGGAGCGCCGCGCCGGCGTACAGCTTCGAGAGGTCGCTGAACGGGCCGGCAGAGGTCGAGTATGCCTTCACCCCGGCCGCGTCGGTGCCGTACCCGAGGGTCTGGGCGACGATCACGAGGATGTAGAACGTGCCCGCCAGCAGCGGCGCCATCACCACCGCGCGCGAGATGTTCCGCCGCGGGTTGTTGGTCTCCTCGCCGAGCGCGGCGGCGCCCTCGAAGCCCGCGAACGACAGGAAGCCGAACACCGCCGCGGTGGCGACCGTGCTGACCGAGGTTCCCGGCGGGACGCTGAAGATGTCGGCCGTGAACCCCTGGTTGCCGGGCGGCGTTCCCCCGATCAGCTTGGCGAAGATGATCACCACCAGGACCAGGATCAGGGTCACCGAGATCCCCTCGATCGTCAGCAGCGCCCGCGTCACCCGGCGGACGTCCCCGTAGGCGAACAGGGCGATCAGCGCCGCCGCGACGAGCGCGATCACGATCCAGTCGGCGCCGTTCCAGATCCCCGAGCCCTGGAAGAAATCGACGCCGAAGAGGCCCGCCTCGGCGGTCGACGCGGCGGTGAACGCCAGGTAGGTGCCGAACAGGGCCCAGCCGGCGAAGAACCCGACCTGGGGCCCGAGCGTCACCCCGGTGAACGCGTAGACCGAGCCGGCGTGGCTGTAGGCGCCGCTCAGCCGCCAGAACGCATACGAGACGAACCACCGCGATCGTCGCGAAGATGAACGCGAGCGGGACCGCCCGGCCGATCAGCCCCGCGACGCCGACGCCGTTCAGCGCCATCGCCGCGGTCGGCGCCATGATCGCCAGCGAGAGGGCGATCGCCTCCCAGAACCTCAGCTCGCGCCGGAGGCCGCCGCCGCCGCCGACCGGCTCGTCCCTGGCCTCGGCCTCGACCGCCACCGGTCAGCCCTCCTCGCCGAGGATGTCGAGGGGCAGGAACGCGCCCACCACCCAGTTCGGGGCATCGACGACCTCGTGGATCCGCAGGTCGGCCGCCACCGACGCGATCGCGTAGGCCTCCTGCCGCTCCCGCCCACGGTGCTCGACGATGTGCTCGACGAGCGCCCGGGTCGCGTCGCGGGTCGCCTCCCAGAGGTCGGGACCGACGCCGGTGCAGACGTGGTAGGCGCGATCCCGGGCTCGGGGCGGCGGGGCGGCTGCCGCCGGAACCACGTACTGAGGCGCCCCGACCCGAAGATCGCGGCGGATGCCGAGCCGCACCGTGATGTCCATCGGCGCCTCGACCGCGGTGCCGCAGACTTCGCCGTCGCCCATCGCGGCATGGGTATCGCCGACCGAGAAGAGCGCCCCCTCGACCCCGACCGGCAGGAACAGGGTCGTGCCCGGCCGCAGATGCCGGGTGTCCATGTTGCCGCCCCATTTTCGAGGGGGGACGATCGAGTGCGTCCCCGGCTCGTCGGGGGCGACGCCGATCGTGCCCGGGAACGGGTCGTAGGGCAGCACCACGCCGCCGCCGAAGCGAACGACGCCGGCGGGCGCCTCGACCTCCGAGATCCGCAGCCAGGGGTCGGGGAACTCGTCGGTGAGCAGGCCGAAGCCCGGGATGATCGCCGTCCACCCCCACTCCCGCGGCCGCAGCTCGAGGATTTCCACCGACAGCGTGTCGCCGGGCCTCGCCCCCTTCACGAACACCGGACCGGTCACCGGGTTGACCCGGTCGAAGTCGAGGGCGCCGACAGCAGCGGCGTCGGAGTCCTGATCCAGCTGCCCTCCCGACGCGTCCCGAACCTCGAGCTCGATCTCCTCGCCGGGCTCGATCTCCAGCACGGGATCAATCGAGTTGTCCCATCCGAAGTGGGCCGAGTCGTGCGTGACTTGATGCAACGAGCGGGCGCGCACGGTCCCGGGTCGGCATCGTATAGAGCGGCCGCCCCGCTCGGTCTCCGCCTCTAGAGGGCTGATGTGGGTTATCCACGGACGCGGATGACGCGCCATGCCGTCGCTGGCTCGGCACCCGCGGCCTCGCCAATAGCGCTTGGGCTATTGGCTTCGGCCTCGGGCACCGCCCAGCTCGGCCTGGCGCGCCCCCGCGCACGCGCCTAACCCACATCAACCCTCTACGGCCGCTCGGGCACAGCCGGCTCGCCGAGATCGTAGGTGTCGTAGGCGCCGAAGCGGCTGAAGGTCTTGTGCGTCGGCCCGTGATAGTCGGAGGAGGCGGTCGGGACCAGCCCCAGCTCCTCGCAGAGTTCCAGGCAGTGGCGGGTCTGGTCGGGCGTATGGGCCGGATAGAAGCTCTCGAGCCCCTCGAGGCCGACGTCGCGGTCGAGGCTCACCACCAGATCCCGGACCGCGGACGGGTCCTTCACGTCCCAGTAGGGATGGGCGACCGCGGCGACCCCGCCGGCCTCGTGGATCAGCGCGACGGCCTGCTCCGCGGTCGGCCAGCGGCGGGCGACGAACGCCTTCGCGCCGGGGACCAGGTATTCCTCGAAGAACGGGCCGAGGTCGGGCCCCGCGCCCGCAGCCCGCGCGATGTGGGGGCGGCCGATCGAGTCCGCTGCGCCGGCCTCGGCGACTGCGTCCTCGAAGCGGACGGCGACCCCGAGCTGGTTGAGGCGGTCGATGATCTCGTGCGCCCGGTTGACGCGCTCCTGCTGGGCGCGCTCGCAGGCCGGGGCGATCCGCTCGACGTCGACCCAGTAGCCGAGCATGTGGAGGTCGTCCGAGTAGCGGTGCACGCACGACATCTCGACCGCCGGCACGCACTCGATCCCGACCTCGCGGGCGATCGCCACCGCCGCCGAGACGCCGCCCACCGCGTCGTGGTCGGTGAGCGACATCACCGTCACCCCCGCCCCGGCCGCCGCGCGCGCGACGTCGGCCGGTTCGAGCTGGCCGTCGGAGACGGTCGAATGGGCCTGAAGATCGATCAACAAATACCTTGCGGGCGCCTTCGGCGCCCTTACCAGCCTGTTTCGGGGCTAAAGCCCCGAACCGGAATGCCCGACCTTACATTCTTGACTCGACTTGCGACAATGGGTTCGTGCGGATCACCGCGAAGGCCGACTACGCCGTCCGCGCCGCCTGCGAGCTGGCGGCGGCGGGCGACGATCCCGTCAAGGGCGAGTTCCTGGCCGAGGCTCAGGACATTCCGCTCCAGTTCCTCGAGCACATCCTGCTCGAGCTCAAGCACGCGCGGCTGATCCAGGCCCGGCGGGGAGCGAAGGGCGGCTACTGGCTCGCCCGGGCGCCCGACGAGGTGACCGTCGCCGACGTCATCCGGGCCGTCGAGGGGCCACTGGCGAACATCCACGAGTCAGCCCCCGAAGACCTCCATTATCCGGGAGCCGCCGAGCGGCTCCGCGACGTGTGGGTCGCCGTCCGTGCCAATCTGCGCGCCGTGCTCGAGAGCATCACGCTCGCCGACATCACCTCGAAGCAACTCCCGTGGCGGCTCGAGGCGCTGCTCTCCGATCCCGAGGTCTGGGCCAAGCGCTGAAGTTTCCGCGCCGGGCGCGCGAATTCGGGTACGATCGCGCCGCAGGACCTGACCAACTCGATCAAGAAAGTGGAAAGCGGCGCTTTCTCAATTTCATGGACCCCGTAGTCGTTGGCCTCGGACTTGGAATCGGCATCCTCGTTGGGATGACCGGGATGGGCGGCGCTTCGCTGATGACGCCGCTGCTGATCCTGGTCGTCGGGACCGCGCCGGTGACCGCGATCGGCACCGACATCTTCTACGGCGCGGTGACGAAGACGGTCGGCGGCTGGCGCCATCTGAAGCAGCACACGGTCCACCTGGGGATGGTGTTCTGGCTCGCGGTCGGCAGCGTCCCGGCGGCGCTCGCCGGCGTCTCGCTGATCGAGTTCCTCCAGAACCACTACGGCGAGGACACGGTGAACCAGGTTGCGCTCGGGATGGTCGGGGCGGCTTTGATGGTGGTCGGGATCGCGACCCTGATCCGCTCGCTCTTCCTCCGCGACGTGATCCCCGACCGCTACGCGATGCACCTCTACCGGCGCCACAAGATCACCGCGGTGATCACCGGCCTCGTCACCGGTTTCATCATCGGGCTCACCTCCGCCGGGAGCGGGACGCTGATCGCGATCGTCCTGATCGCGGTCTTCCGGCTCACCCCGCAGCGGGTGGTCGGCACCGATGTCGTCCACGCCGCGGTTCTGCTCTGGGCCGCGGGGATCGCGAACTGGGTCGGCAGCAACATCGACTTCGGGCTCGCCGCCAACATCCTCGTCGGCTCGATCCCCGGCGTCCTCATCGGCGCCCACTACGCGACCCGGATCCCGCAGACGCTGCTGCGAAACGCGCTCGGCGTCGTGCTCTGCGGATCCGCGGTGACGCTGCTGATCAAGCAGCAGTCGCCGGCCTCGGTGCTGGTCCCGGCGTTCGCCGTGGCCGGCGCCTTCATCGTCGGCCTGCTCGTCTTCCAGGCGATGCTCCACCGCCAGCACGCCGCCCGCGCCCGGACGACCTGAGCCGAGCGGCCCGCTAGCATCCCGCGCCGCGCTTTCGAGTTAGCTGATCGAGAAAGTCGCCCGCCCCTGCCTCGGCGGCTGAAGGGAAGTCCTCCGGCTCACCTTGGACCCAATCCTCATCATCTTCGGGCTCGGCATCGGGGTGCTGGTCGGGATCACCGGTATGGGCGGCGGCGCGCTGATGACTCCGCTGCTGGTGCTGGCGTTCGGGGTCCAGCCGGTGACCGCGATCGCGACCGACAACCTCTACGGCTCGATCACGAAGTGGTTCGGCGTGTGGGACAACATCAAGCGCCGCACGGTCCACCTCGGGATCGCCTTCTGGCTCGCGATCGGAAGCGTCCCCGCGGCGATCGCCGGCGTCTGGGTCATCCAGCTCCTCGAGGGCCACTACGGCCAGGACCAGCTCGACCAGCTGGTGCTGGGAATCCTGGGGGCGGCGCTCCTCGTCGTCGGCGCCGCGGTCTTCATGCGCGCGATCTTCCTCTCCGACGTCATCCCCGAGCGGCATGCGATGCATCTGTACCGCCGCTACGCGATTGCCGGTAGCGTCAACTTCGTTCTCATGGCCAACATCCTGATCGGCTCGATTCCGGGGGTCATCATCGGCGCCCGGGTCGCCTCGCGCGTCCCGCAGGGCCTGTTGCGCTACGCGCTCGGGACGGTGCTGACCGCGTCGGCGATCGCGGTCCTGGCCAAGGAGGGCACGCCCGGCATCGTGATCCCGACCCTGATCATCGCGATCGCCCTGATCGCGGCCCTGTTCGCGGCCCAGGTCGTCCTCCAGCGCCAGGCTCGTCCACCGGGCCGCGCCCGCGCCGGGTGACCGCGGCTTCCCAAGGGGACCTCGAGCGCGGGCGCGCCGACGGCGTCTTCGAGGGCGGCGGCGTCAAGGGGATCGCGTTCGCCGGCGCGCTGGCCGCGGCCGAGCGCGAGCTCGGGATCCGCGACTGGGTGAACGTCGCCGGGACTTCGGCCGGCGCGATCGCCGCCTCGCTGGTCGCGGCCGGCTACGACGCCGCCGGGCTCCGGCAGGTGATGCTCGACGCCGACTACCGGCGGTTCGCCGACTACGGATTCGGCGGCCGCCTGATCGGCGCGCCGCTCAACGCGCTCCGCCGCCGGGGCATCGCCCGCGGCGAGTACTTCAAGCGCTGGCTCGGCGAGCAGCTCGCCGCCTCACCCCTCGCCAACCGCGACCCGACCTTCGGCGACCTCGAGCGCCAGGACATCCCGGCCGAGGCCAGCATTCAGCACCGCGAGGCGGTCCGCTTCCAGCTGCGGGTGATCGCCTCGGACGTCAGCGAGGGGCGGATGCTGGTCCTCCCCCAGGACATCGAGGGCTACGAGGACGCCGACGGCAATCCGCTCACCGCCGACGGGCTGAAGGTCGTCGACGCGGTCCGGATGAGCATGAGCTTCCCGTTCTTCTTCGACCCGGTGACGCTCCGCAAGGACGGCCGCGAACACCTGATCGTCGACGGCGGGCTGCTCTCGAACTTCCCGGTCTGGCTCTTCGACGGGAAGCCGATCCACCGGCCGACGTTCGGCTTTCGCCTCCACCCCGGCAAGGGCCCGGAGGTTCCCTACTACGCCCCGGTTCCGAAGCCGCTCTGGGAGGCGCCGCTGGTGAAGGCGCTGCTCCACGCCGCCACCGCCGCCTGGGATGAGCGGATGCAGCTCGCGACGCGGGTGCGGACGGTGACGATCCCCACCTTCGAGATCTCGACCCTCGACTTCCAGCTCACGCCGGCGGACGCCGAGCGCCTCTACCAGTCGGGGCTCGAGGCAGCGACCGAATTCTTCCGCACCGAGACCCGCTACCTCGACCAGTACGGGCAGACCGCCCCGGGCCCGGCCCAGCTGCGACGGGGGGATTAGTCTCCCCCGCGATGGACTTCGACCTCAGTCCGCGCACGGTCGAGCTTCGGGATCGGATCCGGGGGTTCATCGAGGAGCACATCTTCCCGGTCGAGATCGAGGCGATGCGGGCGCTCGACGAGGAGGTCGCCGCCGGCGTCCCCTATCCCGAGATCCTGGTCGAGATCCGCGAGCGCGCCCGCGGTGAGGGGCTCTGGAACCTGTTCATGCCCGACGAGCGCTACGGCGCCGGACTCACCAACTGGGAGTACGCCGCGCTCTGCGAGGAGATGGGACGGAGCCCGGCGATCGCGCCAATGGCGTTCAACTGCTCCGCCCCGGACACGGGCAACATGGAGATCCTCGCCGAGCACGGCACCGACGAGCAGCGCCAGCGCTGGCTCCAGCCGCTCCTCGACGGCGAGATCCGCAGCTGCTTCTCGATGACCGAGCCGGAGGTCTCCGGGTCAGACCCGACGACCCTTCGGACCCGCGCCGAGCTCGACGGCGACGAGTGGGTGATCGACGGCCACAAGTGGTTCACCTCGGGGGCGGTGGGCGCGGCGGTGGCGATCGCGATGGTCGTCACCGACCCCGACGCCCACCCCTACGCCCGGGCGAGCATGATCCTCGTTCCGGTCGACAACCCGGGCTTCGACCTCGTGCGCCCGGTTCCGGTGATGGGGCACTCCGGCGGGCCCGGGCACTGCGAGATCCGCTACGAGGGCTGCCGGGTGCCGGCGGCGAACCTCCTCGGCCCGCGCGGAGCGGGCTTCGTGATCGCCCAGGACCGGCTCGGCCCGGGGCGGATCCACCACTGCATGCGGGCGATCGGCACCGCCGAGCGGGCGATCGAGATGATGTGCCGGCGCGCTTCGGAGCGCGAGGCATTCGGGTCGAAGCTCGCCGACAAGCAGTTCGTCCAGGACTTCGTCGCCAAGAGCCGGATGGAAGTCGACCAGGCTCGCCTCCTGACGATGCTCGCCGCCTGGAAGATGGACACCGAGGGCAAGCGCGCCGCTCGCCAGGAGATCTCGATGATCAAGGTGGTGGCGGCGAACATGGTGATGGACGTGCTCGACCGCGCGATCCAGGTCCACGGCTCGCTCGGGATGTCCGACGACACCCCGCTCGCCTGGATGTGGCGGTTCTCGCGGATGCTGAAGGTCGCCGACGGCCCCGACGAGGTCCACAAGATGGTGATCGCACGCCGCGAGATCAACCGCTGGTCGAAGGCGGATGCGGCCAGCGGCGACGGCTCGGCGCCCGAGGGGGCCGCCGAGCCGGCGCGCGCGACGACCGGCTAGGCAGGCACGACGCGGGGGTCGCGATGAACCCCCGCGCCTACCCCGACCGCCGGGCGTCAGTTCTCGGCGCGGAGCGCCCGGATCTCCTGCCCCTGACTCTCGATGTGCCGCTGCTGGCGCTTGACGGTCGCGACGAGGCGGCGAACCCTCGCGCTGAGCGGCTTGGCCGCGCTCGACGCCGAGGCGGCGGACGCGACCCCGAGCTGGCCATTCGCCTTTATGAGGACCGGCTGGGCCGCTTTGCCGAGGGTGGTGGTGCTGATCCCGGCGAGGAACGCTCGGGTCTGCTTCTTGGCGCGAACGAGCAACGCCGCCGCCGGCGACCCCAACCCGCTCTCAATGGAACCTTCATGCTGCGTCGGAACGCCAAGCCCGAGCGCCTCATTGTGAACGTTGACTGTCGTGCCCCTGATCCCCGCGACGAAGGTGCGGTTCTGCTCGCTCACGCTCGGGGATTAGGCTCAGGTCCGTGAGCGCGGGATGAGCCACTCGCGGCGTCCATGAACCCCGCCGACCTGCTCCGCTTCATGCGCGAGCATCCGCTCGCGGTCGAATCCTCGGTCTCGGCCGAAGTTCGCCCGCAGTCGGCGGTGGTGGGGATCGCGGTGAGCGATTCGTTCGAGGTCGTCTTCGACGCGGACGCCGGCAGCCGCAAGATCGCCAACCTGCGGCGGCAGCCGTGGGTCGCGTTCGCGATCGGGGGCACCGCCCCCGGCGACGAGCGCAGCGCGCAATACGAGGGCATCGCCGACGAGCCCGACGGGCCGGAACTCGAACGCCTCCTCGAGCTCTACTTCGGCGTCTTCCCCGATGGCCGCGAGAGGCGATCGTGGCCGGGGATCACCTACGTGCGGGCCCGTCCGAC